>JBBSLV010000132.1:0-8902 GCA_038233535.1 Tepidisphaerales bacterium
AAGACACGGGCAGGATGCCCGTGCCACTCGCCCTTCTCGGCCACCACGAACTCTTCCACCGCTACGAGCAGCGCCGACGCGTGAAGAAGGTGATCGCGTCGCGGCCGGTCGATTCGTTCCTCGACCTCAAGGCCGGCGACTACGTCGTCCACGTCGCGCACGGCATCGCGAAGTTCACCGGCATTCAGACGCTTAAAAAGGACGGCAAGAGCGACGAATACCTCACGCTGCGCTTTGCCGAGAACGCGACGCTGCACGTGCCGGCGGCGCGGATCAATCTGATCCAGAAGTACGTCGGAGGCTTCCAGGGGCACCCGCAGCTCTCGCGCCTGGGCAGCGGGTCGTGGGAGAAGCAGAAGGCGAAGGTTTCCGAAGCCGTCATGGACATGGCGGCGGACCTGCTCGAGGTGCAGGCGGCGCGGCAGGCGGAAACCGGGCAGGCGTATCCCCCGGACACGGAGTGGCAGCGTGAGTTCGAGGCGGAATTTCCGTACGAACCCACGGAAGACCAGGTCACTTCGGCCGAGGAGATCAAGCAGGACATGCAGCAGGTCCGCCCGATGGACCGCCTCCTGTGCGGCGACGTCGGCTACGGCAAGACCGAACTCGCCATGCGCGCCGCGTTCAAGGCCGTCGAGTTCGGCAAGCAGGTCGCGATTCTTGTGCCGACGACCGTGCTGGCCGAGCAGCATTATCGCTCATTCAAGGAGCGGATGGTGAACTACCCCTTCGAGGTCGACTCGATCAGCCGATTCCGCTCGCACAGAGAGCAGAAGGAGACGGTCCGGAGGCTCGCCGCCGGCGAAATCGACATTCTCATCGGCACGCACCGGCTGATCAGCAAGGACATCAAGTTCGCCGATCTGGGATTGGTCGTCATCGACGAAGAGCAGCGCTTCGGTGTGACGCACAAGGAGCGGCTGAAGCAGATGCGCAAGACCGTCGACGTGCTGACCATGTCGGCCACACCCATCCCGCGCACGCTGCACATGGGCATGGTCGGGCTGCGCGACATCTCATCGCTCACGACGGCGCCGCAGGACCGGCGCAGCATCGTGACGGAGGTGATGGCGTTCGATCGTAACCGCGTGAAGCTCGCGATCCTGCGCGAGCTGAACCGCGAGGGCCAAGTCTACTTCGTCCACAACCGCGTCGCCAACATCCAGGAGATGGCCGACGAGGTTCAGAAGCTGGTGCCGGACGCGAGAATCCTCATCGGCCACGGGCAGATGGGCGAGGGGGAGATGGAAGATGCGATGCTGCGCTTCATCCGACACGAGGCGGACATTCTCGTTTGCACGACGATCATTGAGTCGGGCCTGGACATCCCCAACGCCAATACGATCATCATCAACAACGCCGACCGGTTCGGGCTGAGCGAGCTGCACCAGCTTCGCGGGCGCGTGGGGCGGTACAAGCACCGGGCGTACTGCTACCTGCTGCTCCCGCCGGATCGACCGGTGACGCCCGTGGCGTCGAAGCGATTGAAGGCAATCGAGGAATACTCGCACCTGGGCGCGGGGTTCAAGATCGCCATGCGCGACTTGGAAATCCGCGGCGCGGGAAACATCCTCGGGCCGGAGCAGTCGGGGCACATCTCGGCCGTCGGGTATGAAATGTACTGCCAACTGCTCGAAGACGCGGTGCGGCAGATGAAGAATGATCCGAAGCCGACGAAGCCCGAGGCGCACGTCGACATCGGCATCAGCGCGTTTATCCCCAAGACGTACATTGATGGCGACCGTCAGCGCATGGACGTGTACCGCCGGCTGACGCGCTGCACGAGCGTCGAGATGCTCATGATGCTCGAGCAGGACCTCAAGGATGCGTTCGGCGCCCCGCCGCGGCAACCGGTGCTGCTGCTGGCGCTGACGGAACTGCGGCTGCTGTCCGGGCTCTTCGGCGTCGAGAGCATCATCCGCAAGGATCCCGACGTCATCCTCACCGTCCGCGACGCCGCCCGCGCGCAGGCGGCCCTCGCGGGAGCGCCGGGGACGCTGCGGGTGATCGACGCGCAAACCGTCTACCTGCGCATGCCCGCCAGCTTTATGGAGTCCGAGACGCTGCTGATGGTGCTGAAGAACCTCATGCGCCAGGCCTACGACCGCGAGCAGAGCGGCGAACCGGCGCCGCAGCCCGGCAAAGCCCCGCTCAGGCCGCAGCACCCAGAGCCCCAGCACGCCAAGCCTCAGCCGGTGTTGCCGAAGAAGCCCAGCAGTGAGGGCAAGGCGAAGATGCGGCAGTCGATCAACGCCCCCGCGCACAAGCCCAAGCCGCTCACCGCCGATCACCCGGAGTTCGAGAAGCTGCATTCACTTCGCGAAGCCGGCATTCTCACCGAGCAGGAATTCCTCGCCGCGCGAGAGCGCCTGCTGGCGAAAATCTAACCGCGTTGGCGAGGCCGCTTCAGCGACCGGGTGCACTTACTTCCCCACAAACCGCATCCCCAACCGCGCGACGAGATCACTCGCCGACGCCGCCTGGACTGCGAGTTCCGCCAGCGCCGGCGACGAGATCGCCAGCGCCGTCGCCCGGCAGGCGCGGGCGCGGGTCTTCCATAGCGCGATGTACGCGCGGCGCAGCGATGCAACGTCGGGTTCGGCATTCCGTTGCGCCGCATCATCCAGCGCCTCGGCCGCAAGTTCCGCGCTGCGCATCGCCAGTCCCATGCCTTCCCCGCCGATCGGCTCCAGCGCGGCGGCGGCGTTGCCGATGGGAATGACGCGCCGGGGCCAATTCTTCGCCACCGCAAACCGCGGCAGGGGAGAGGCCAGCCACGCGCTGGTGCGAACCGCGCCGCGGAACATCGCCGCCAGCGCACCGTTCTCGCTCTTCATCAGGTCGAGCACGCGATTTCCGTCGCCGTCGCCATCGCGAAGGCGCGGCTGACTCACGCTCATCGCGACGTTCCACATGTCACGGCCGACCCGCCCCACGCCGACGTAGTGGCCCGCCGCGCCCAGGAGCAGGATGGCGTCGACGGGGGCGTTGAGTTTTGCGAAGTGCGCCTTGAGACCGAAATCGCCCGTCATGTCAGGACGAGGTCCGCCCAGCGCGGCCTTCCCGTCGGCGACAATCACGTAGTGCGGGGAGAACTGACGGATCGCATTCGTCTGCATGTCGCGGGCACGAACGACCGGACACACGCCGCCGACGACGTGCTCGCAGCGGTGCAGCTCGTGAACCGTCACACCGGCTTCGTGCGCCGACGCCAGCAACCGCTCGTCCAGCACGTCACGGGGAATGCCCCACATCTCGCGCGGGAGGTCGAAGGCGACCGTCTGCCCGCTGGGGGCGACGAAGATCGAGCGGCGAAGGCGCGTCGGGTTGAGCGATGCGATGGTCTCCGCCAGCCCCAGGCGCGTGAGGACGTTGATGCCCGTGGCGCTGAGGCACTCGCCGCAGACTTTGTCGCGCGGGAAGCGGTGCTGTTCGAGGAGAGTGACTCGCCAACCGCGCCGGGCGAGGAGAATCGACGCGACGCTGCCGGCCGGGCCGGCGCCGATGACAGTGACGGAATAGGGATGAGGGCGGAGGGATGAGGGATGAGAAAGTCCAGGCTGCTCATCCCTCATCCCTACGCCTCCACCGGTTCTTCCCGCCCGGCGCGTTGACGAAGGGCGTCCATCTTCTCCCGGACTTCCTGGGCGATCTTCGTGTTCGGGAATTCGCTGCTGATGATGTCGCCCAGACGAATGGCCTCGGCCCATTTGTGGTCCTGGACCGCCAGGGAGAACTGCGTCCGCAGGTTGTTGAGCTTTTCCTTGAAGACGTTGCGGACGGGTTCCTGCATCTGCTCGGCCTCTTGTGGTGTGAGGTAGGGGTCGAGCTGCTTGAGGATTTCGATGCTGCCGTCGACGTCCTTGCGGATGAGCGATTCGTTCCAGTCGGAGAGCAACTGCCGCTTGTGCGCCTGCTTGCGGCCTTCGATTTCCGCGGGAAGGTTTTTCACCTGCGGGTCGTTGGGGAACACGCGCCCCAGCCGCTCGGCCTCGGCCAGTGCCTGCGGCCACTGTTCGCTGCGGGTGAGCCGGTCGATCCCGCCCACGGCTTCGCTGATCTCGCGCCGCTGCGATTCCTGCCACCGCTGCGTGATCTCCACGCGGAACCGGTCGGCTTCCTGCTTATAGCCGAACTGCGCTTCGATCTCCCCGGCCAGCGCCAGCGCCGCTTCCCAGTCGCGCTTGGCGATGTCCTCGTGGATCGCCCGGCGAAGGGCGTCGCGGTCCTTGTCGCGATACGCCACCGCCTTGGCGCGGTCGCTGAGCAACTGCTGCTCGCTGATCTGGTTCAGCACGACGGACATCTCCTGCATCCGCTCGTTGAGCGGGTTCATGGTCGCGTCGAAGCATTGCAGGTTCGCGTCGCGCGTCGCGTCAAGCGAGCGGCCCAGCGCCCAACTGATCAGGACGCCCACGATGCTCGCGCACCCCGCAGCCAGCATCGCATACGACGACGGGTCGCGAAACGTGGCAAGATAAACCCCAACGAGGAACGTGGGGAGGGCGACCAGGACGAGGACGACGGCGTACATCCACGTGAACGAGGGAAGATTCCGCTTCTCCACGACCACCTCGGGTAAGAACAGAAAGGCTGCTTTATCCTTCGCGACGTCCGGTGATCGAGTGTAGCCCGGCGGGGGAAAAACTGTCAACGCTCAGGCTGCTTGCCGCGGGCGCTGTGGCGGTGGGGACGTCGGCGATTTTTGCGCGGGCGCTTCCGGAGGAGACGGCAGTGGCGGCGGGGGAGCGGTGCGGCGGTGTTCCAGCATGCGGCGCTCGCGCTCGCCGCCCATCGTGCGGAGCATCGCCCAGCCACACATCATCGCCGCACCCGCGAGAATCCACGTCATTGCACCCTGCTCATCGGCAGAAGCGGGGGTGGGGGATCAGCGTTTGGCATCGCAGCTACCTGATCGACTCGATGCGCATTCCCGCCACCCACGGGTGACCGTTTCTGAAATCCCTCATGGTCATCGAACGCTTGCCTTCAGCCTGAAGGAGCAACACCGTCAACAATCCGTCCCCGGTGACGATCCCGCCGCTCTGGACGATTGATCCCGGCATTTTGCCGGCGACGTCGTCCGGCTCGGCACGACACGAAATCAGTGTCAGCCGCACCATCTCCGCGCCATCCTGCGAGAGCAACCGCACCCGGCAACCGGGCCAGGGCGACAAACCGCGAATCTGATTCGCCAGCTCCTGGGCCGGGCGGGTGAAGTCGAGCCGCGAGGCATCGCGCGAGAGTTTCGGCGCGATCGTCGCCAGCGATTCCTCCTGCGGCTGCTCGACTGACGTCCCGGCGGCGAGCTGCTCGATCACGCACAGCATGAGCGGTGTGCCGGCCTGCGAGAGTCGATCGTGCAGCTGCCCTGCGGTTTCGGCGTCGCCGATGGGCAGCTCGGACTGACCGAGAATGACGCCGGCGTCCATGCGCTGGGCGAGGCGGATGACGGAGTTCCCGGTGACCGTCTCGCCGCGGATGATCGCCCAGTTGATCGGCGCGGCCCCGCGATATTTGGGCAGCAGCGAGGCATGGAGGTTGATCCCCCCTAGCCGCATGGGGTCGATCACGTGCGGCCCAATCTTCTGCCCGAACGCGATCACCACGAGCAGGTCGGCGGGGGGGAGCTGCTCGGCGTTGACGTTCTGTGTGCGCAGCAGCGGCAGATCGTGGTCCAGCGCGAACCTCGCGATCGGCGTGGGGGTCAGGCCCCGTCCTCTTCCGGCAGGACGATCCGGCTGACTGATGACCTGGACCAGTTCATGTCCCGCATCAGCCAGCGCGCCAAGCGTCGGAAGTCCAAACTCACCACTGCCTGCGAAGATGATCCGGAGAGGGGGCATATGAGAAGTGATGGGGTGGTGGGGTGGTGGAGTAGCGGGGTGGAATTGTTACTCCACCAGCCACTCCACGACCCCACTACATCTTTCGCTTGTTCGGCTTCGTCTTCTTCCCGTGCTCCGCGGCGTAATCCTCTTCCAGTTCTTTGAGCACGCGGCGGTTGGTCATCTTCGCGACCGTGCCCATGCGGTCGGTGAGGAGCGTGCCGTTGAGGTGGTCGAACTCGTGCTGCCAGATGCGCGCGAGGTACCCGGTCTCGGTTTGATCAATGGGGTTGCCGTCCAGGTCTTGCGCCTGAATGCGCATTGTCTTGCTGCGGTCGATGTCCACGTGAATGTCAGGGAGACTGAGGCACCCCTCTTCCGCCGTTTCCTCGCCGGCGGGTTCGGAGAGAATGGGGTTGACGTAGACGCGATCGTCCTCTGGTTCGCCGCTGTGGTTCATGATGAACATGCGCAGGTTCACGCTCACCTGGGGCGCCGCCAGTCCCACGCCGCGGTGGGCGCGCATCAGCTCGAACATCCGTGCCGCAAGCTGCTTGAGGGTCTCGTCAAAGGCCGTGACCGGCGCGCTGACCTTTTTCAGGCGTGGATCGGGATAGAAAATAATTATAAGATCGTCATACATGGCAGTGAAACGTCGTAAGTCGAAAGACTAGGCGAATTTGTTGACAGCATCAACGGCATCGGATTAGATACCGGCCCCGACGGTTTTGCGTCATCCCGTCACGAATTTGCCGGCCGTGTCGCCCGTCCACTTTAGCAGGCAGGAACGAGCAGTGTCTGACCTTCCCGAAGGCTACCAAGGCATTCCCGAAGCCGATCAGAAGAAGGCCAACGTCTTCTTCGATCGCGGCAAGTCCGTCGCCGACGGCGGGCAGTACGACTACGCGATCGAGATGTACCTCAACGGTCTGCGCGTTGATCCGGAAAACGTCGACGCCCACCAGGCGCTGCGGGACATCAGCCTCAGGCGAAAGGTCAGCGGCGGCAAAGACCTGGGCATGATCGAAAAGATGAGGATGAAGTCTTCGCTGGGCAAGAGCAAGGACGACAAGGAGGCGATGCTCACGGCCGAGAAGCTGCTCGCATATGACCCTGGAAATGTGAGCGCCATGCTCGCGCTCACCGAGGCGGGATACCGCGCCGGGTTCTACGACACGGTCCTGTGGATCGGACCGATCACGCAAGCAGCCAACGACACCGACAAAAAGCCCAACTACGGCACGTTCATCAAGCTGAAGGACATCTACCGTGACCTTCAGCAGTGGAAATTGGCCGTCGAGGCGTGCCAGCGCGCCGCGATGCTGCGCCCGGACGACATGGACCTGAACACGGAGCTGAAGAACCTCGGCGCCCAGCAGACGATGTCGGCCGGCAAGTACGCGACGGGCAAGAGCTTCCGCGACAGCATCCGCGACATGGACAAGCAGGCGAAGCTGCTCGACGCCGACAAGGACGTGCGCAGCGTCGACATGCTCCAGCGCGCCGTCGCCGACGCCGAGGCCGAGTTCAACGCCGACTCGACCGAGGCCGGCAAGCTGATGAAGTACGTCGACGCCCTCGTCCGCACGGAAAAAGAGCCGTACGAGGACCGAGCCATCGAGGTGCTCGAGGACGCGTACAACCGCACGCAGCAGTTCCGCTTCCGCGCCAACGTCGGCCGCATCCGCATCAATCAGCTCAACCGCAAGGAACGCGCCCTCCGCGCCGATTTTCAGCGAAACCCCACCGACGCGGAGCTCAAGGCCGAGTACGTCGCGTTCCTCAAGGATAAGGCCGAGCAGGAGCTGGCCGAATATCAACTGGCGTCGGAGAACTATCCGACCGACATGAGCTACAAGTTCCACGCCGCCCAGCGGCTGTTCCAGCTCAACCGGTTCGACGAAGCGATCCCCGTCTTCCAGCAGGCCCGGCAGGATCCGAAGTACCGCGGCGACGCCGTCATCGCCCTGGGGCGTGCGTTTCTCGAGTCCGGCTTCATCGACGAAGCAATCGACACGCTCCACGACGCCATCGAGAGCTACGCGCTCAAAGGCGACGCGAAGTCCAAGGACATGTATTACTGGTATGGCCGATCCCTGGAGCTGAAGGGCGACCTCCCCGCGGCCATCAAATCGTTCAGCCAGGTGTTCATGTGGGACGCGAACTTCCGCGACGTGCAGGCGCGCATCCGTCGCCTGCGCAGCGGCGCCCAGGAGCCCCCGAAGTAACGGGACGCATTTCGATCGCGAACAAAACCCCCGCCCCGCAAGCTGGGCGGCTAAATGCCAGGGCCTCGCTGGACTTTTCCCCCGTCCCGACTACACTGTCGCCCCCTCGTCGGTCCACCCGAGCGATCTGCGCGAGGTTCGATCCGACGAGTTCCCGAGGAGCAATAAAGTGGCCCACAGCATTTCCGCGAAAAAGCGAGTCCGCCAGAACGCACGCCGCCGCGCGCGCAACCGTGCCCGCAAAGAGGTTCTGAAGGACGTGATCAAGACATTCAACGTCGCCATCACCGGCGGGGACGTCGCCAAGGCCGAAACCGAGCTGCGCACCGCCACCCGGCGCATCAGCAAGGTCGCCGCCAAGGGCACGATCCACAAGAACACCGCCGCCCGCAAACGCAGCCGGCTCGCCAGGCAGGTCAACGCCCTCAAGGCCGGCGGGGGCGCCAAGGGCGCCACTGCAAACGCCTGACGCGAGGCAGCCCTTTCGCGTCCCACCCCGAATCACCAGGTAACCCGCGCGGACGTCCGCTCGCGGTTTCGCAACATTCAATGCGAAACCGCAAGCGTCGGTCGCACGCGCCTTACGCTCAACGAGCGCGGCTCCTCGTCCGCGCCGGCGTTTCCCTGTACGATCCCGTCCCCGATAATCCTGGAGCTGACCCATGCCTGAACCGTCCGTGATGGAAAAGATCGTCTCCCTCTGCAAGCGCCGCGGCTTCGTCTACCCCGCCAGCGAAATCTACGGCGGGATCCGCGGCTTCTGGGACTACGGACCGCTCGGCGTCCTGCTCAAGAACAACATTCGAGACTGGTGGTGGCGGAACATGGTCGAGACTCCGCCCCTCG
>JBBSLV010000133.1:0-8850 GCA_038233535.1 Tepidisphaerales bacterium
GAACCGGTGATCGCAGAGCCGTTGGCATCCATGCCGTCTCCAAAAAGAGCAAGTCCCGACCCATCAGTGCCTTGCGGCGGAAAATAGTGTAGCAGAAATGTGTGTAAACTTGAGGCGTCTCGCCCATGCGTGCGCGTACTCACGCACATCGGGCGCAGCCCGATTCAGCAACCGCGGAGCGGCTCTTCATCTTCGCGAAACACGAGATCGCTCCGCGATTGCTTGTCGCGGCTGCGCCGTGAGCGTGTGAGTACACGCGCCATGGGCGGGACGCCCATGCCACTGTTCACACCATCACCGGCACCATCCCCGTCACCGGCGTTCCCGCGACCGTCTCGATTTGCGGCGCGCCGTGGATCGACAGGTCCAGCGCATCGGTCTCCAGTGTCATCGCTTCACCCACCATCCGCTTCACCTTCGGCGTGTACGGCTTGTCCGGATGAACGTCGACGACGACAGCCATTGATCCGTCCGACAGCCCGATGCGACTGCCCGGGGGGAATGGCGGGGTGATCGCCTGAAGCGCCCCAAGCACCACCGGATCGCACCACGTTGCGTAGCTCGTGCGGATGCGGTGCAGCACCTCCAGGTTGCTGCGACGCCCGCGATGATCGGTCGACGTCGCGAGGCGATCGTAGAGGTCCGCGATCATCACGATGCGGCTGAAAATATGGATCCGCTTGCCCTCCATCGACGCGATGGTGCCGTCCTTGTGCTTCATCGCGGGAAAGCCGCTGCCGTCGAAGTGCTGGTGGTGGTGCAGGATCGCCGACGCCGCCGACGGCTCGATGCCGTTGTGGATCATGTCGTAGCCGATGCGCGCGTGGGACTCCCATTCGCCGCGCTGCTGCGGGTCTTCGGGGGCGTCGATCCTGTTGTGCTTTTGGAGCGGCTCGGGCAGCTTGCACTTGCCCAGGTCGTGCAGCATCCCGGCCACGCCGAGATTGACCACTTCCCGCGCGTGCGACGGCGCAAGCCGGCTGCGCTCGTCGACCAGGTAACGCTCGAGCTTAAGCCCAAGCAGCAGCGACAAGTGCGCCACCGCCGTCGCGTGGCCGACGGCGTCGGTGCCCAGGCGCGACATCTGGTCGATGAACACCGGGTGCTGTCCTTGGCTGAGCAGCGTGGTGATCAGCTCGCGCGTACCGGCGTAGTAATCGGTGTACGTCACCTCCGCGCGCGTCTGCCGCTGGACGGCGGTGATCGTCTTCTTGATCTGCTGGTAAACCGCCTGCCGCGCGGGGCTGAGGTTGACGGCGAGGTGACGATCCAGATCGTCCAGGCCAGGGTAATCGACGTACACGACGTCGATGCCCATCTCGCTCAGGCGCTTGAGAACCTTCTCCTCCAGCACGTACCCCCTGCGGAGGAGTTCCTGCTCGGGAATCTCCGGGTGCAGCACGGGGGCGGCGAGCTTCATTCCGGATTTTGCTTCGTCAACCGCGAGGATCAGCACATGTCACCGCAGGGTCTATCGGATATGCAGTGGGTGCGTGCAAGGACACGTTCTTGCTGAAATCAAATGAAATCGTTTGTGAAGCGCGCGGGAAGGGCGCTATCGCTTGTCCAGCCGGTCTTCGATCACCCGAGCAAACCGAAGATCCTTATCTTCGGACGCCCCGGCGCTATCGCTTGTCCAACCGGTCTTCGATCACCCGGCGCATGACGTCTGTAGGGGCAGGTTGATTCGTCCACGCCTCGAATTGCCGCACGGCCTGGCGGAGGAACATCTCCACCCCGCCCACCGTGATCGCCCCCGCGGCCTTGGCCTGCTTGAGGAGCTTCGTCTCCATCGGATTGTAAACCGTGTCGAAAACGAGCGTGTTCGCGGAAAATTTCGGAATACGGTCCCCGAAGGCGCTGGCGTCGATGTTGGGGTGCATGCCGAGGGACGTCGTGTTGATGAAGATTTCGCAGCAACTGTCGCAGAGCTTTTCCAGCCGCGCGGACACGACCTTGCCGGTCCTGCCGTCAAATTCCTGCGCCAGCTCGTCGGCCCGCTCCTTCGTGCGGTTGTAGACGACGACCGTGGCGCCTTGCGCCGCGAGGGCCGCTACGGCGGTACGACCGGCGCCGCCGGCGCCGATCACGGCGACGCGCTTGCCGGCGAGATCCTCGCGCTGGATGTTTAGCGCGCTCGTGATCGTGTCGAGAATCGCGGCGTAATCCGTGTTAGTTCCGCGGAGGCGCGGGAGTGCTGAGTCCTCCCGTTCGATAATGATCGTGTTGACCGCGCCGATCTGCTCCGCCAGCGGCTCGACATCCGCGCCGTTTTCCTTCAGATACCGCAGCGCATTTTCCTTGTGCGGGATGGTCACCGACAACCCCGACAGATCGAGCGGCGCGAAGGCGAGAAAGCTCTCCATGAACGCCTTGAAGCTCTCATAGCCGGGGTTCACGAGCATCGGCAGGTACACGCCGTCGTGGCCGACCATTTCAAACGCACCGTTGTGAATCGCCGGCGACATCGAGTGCATGATCGGCGAGCCGACCACGCCGTAAACCTTCGTCTTCGCGTTCAGCGCTTCCCAGCGGTAAAGGCGCTTCATGTCGTGAATCGTGACCTGTCCTGGCGCGGTGGTGCTTTCTTCGCGCAGCGAGGCGAAGGTGAGAAACGCGCCGAACTTCTTCGCCAGCACACGGGAGATCAGCCCCGCCTCGCCCATGCACAGCGCGATGGTCGGCTTCTGGCGGTTTTGAAGGATCTCGAACGCCTCGAGGTTGTCGCGGACGCTGCGCGCCATCCAGACCAGCTTGTTTACACTGCCACCGGCCTCATTCATCGCCACGACGAGATTGTGAAGCCGTTGGGGTCGTCCGTGGAAATCGTGGGCGCTAACAATCAGCGATTTTGGCACGCGCACATGCACGTCGGGCACGCGACGGATGGTTTCCAACTCGACATCGACGTAGGGAGTTGTGAAGGCTGTCGCCGATTCCAGAAGTTGGACGCGTTCGTCATCAGCCATCTCCGCATCGCCGCCCTCCCATGTTGCCCGGCAAGTGACAATGCACGGTACCAGGGCCGCACGGAGCAGTGTGTCGATCCCGGTTACGTCGTGGAAGCGGTCGATGCGCAATTCAACCATATCCGCGCCCGCTTCCGCGACGGTAGCGATGTCCCGCTTCGCTTGCGAGACGTTCTCGACAAAGATGGCAACGCACAGATGGGTCACGGAAGAGATATTTCTGTTTATCCCCGCCGCTTGCGGCGGGTTCGGGTGCGCCGGGGAGATGAATAACGCGTCGCAAAGCGACGCCGCTAAACGCGACCAACATTTTTCGCGCCGAACGTCAGTCCACGCTCGCCGCGAACGGCGCGCCCGCCGTCGCCATGAACAGCTCGATCTGCTTTTTCGTCGCGTCGCTCGCTTCCCACAGCGGCAGGCGCAGATCGCCCGTGTCCATGCCGGCGACCTTCATCGCGTGCTTGATGCCGGCCGGGTTGCCGTCGAGGAACATCGCGCGCATCAGCGGGAATAGCTTGCGGTGCAACTGGCCGGCCTCGGCATAGTTGCCGTCCTGCGCCAGCATCACGAGCTGCCTGATGTCGCCGGGGATCACGTTCGAGACGACGCTGATTACGCCTTTCGCGCCGATCGACATCAGCGGGATCGTCAGCGAATCGTCGCCGCTGAGCACTGTGATGTCGCAGACGCTCATGATCTCGCTGGCCATGTCGAGTGAGCCGGTGGCTTCCTTGATCGCGACGATATTCGGGTGCTCGTTGAGCCGGGCGACGGTCTGGGCGCTCATCGTGATGCCCGTCCGCCCGGGGATGTTGTAGAGCACGATCGGAAGGTCGATTTTGTCGGCCAGCGTCATGAAATGGCGGTACAACCCTTCCTGCGTCGGCTTGTTGTAGTACGGGTTGACCGACAAGCCCGCCGTCGCGCCGGCGCGGCGGGCGAACTGATGCAGTTGCAGCGCTTCGGCCGTCGCGTTTCCCCCGACGCCGGCGATCACCGGCACCCGTCCCGCGGCGACGTCGACCGTCAGCGCGATCACGCGCTCGTGCTCGTCGAAATCCAGCGTGGGCGATTCGCCGGTCGTGCCGACGGGAACCAGCCCGTCGACTCCGCCCCCGATCTGGTACTCGATCTGCTCGCGCAGCCGGCTTTCGTCCACGCGCCCGTTGCAAAACGGGGTGACCATGGCCGTCATCGCGCCGGAGAGTTGAAGCTTCGACGACTTGTGGTTTCCGCTGTTGTTGGACATCAGGGGCGCGATTGTAGAGCGAGGTCACCTTTTCTCAAGCGGGCGAGCTCCCGCTTCAGCGGGCGGGTCTTTTCCCGCGGCGCCGTCACCCCCGCACGCCCGCAGATACCGTCGCACCGCTTCCCCCAACCCGAACTCCAGCGCGTCCGCGATCAGCGCGTGCCCGATCGACACCTCCAGCACGTTCGGCACGGTTCGCAGGAACGCCGGCAGATTGGCGAGGTTCAAATCATGTCCCGCGTTGATCCCAAGCCCAACCTCACCGGCGCGCTGCGCGGCTTGCGCGAACGGTTCCGCCGCTTGCTGGTTCCCGCGCGCGAAGGCGGATGCGTACGGCTCCGTGTACAGCTCGATCCGATCCGCCCCGATCTCGGCTGCGATGGGCATCATCTCCGGCAGCGGGTCCATAAACAGGCTGACGCGGCGCCCGAACGATTTCAGTTCCGCGATGATCGATCGCAATCGTTCCGCATCGTTCCGCAAGTCCCACCCGTGGTCGCTGGTGGACTGCGCGATCGTGTCGGGAACGAGCGTCGCCTGCGTCGGGCGGGTGGTCCGGCAGTGGTCCATGTACGCGCCTTCGAACGGGTTGCCCTCGATGTTGAATTCGACGTCCGGATGCCGCGCGACGAGGCTGGCGATCTCCGATACGTCGCCCGATCGGATGTGCCGCTCGTCCGGGCGCGGGTGGATCGTGATCCCGGCGGCGCCGGCGTCGAGGCAAAGCTTTGCGCAGTGAAGCAAATCCGGAATGTTAAGCTGCGGCCGCGTGTTGCGCAGCGTCGCGACCTTGTTGATGTTGACCGAAAGTTTCGTCATCCCGTTGAGCATGTTAACGCGCGAACACGGCGACTGCTTCGATCAACTCCGGTGGGCAGCCAATGTCGCCCACCACCACGTCGCCAAGGAATCGCTTCGCGAACGGGTCGGCGAATCCGACCTTCTCGGCGGCGAACGTCACCGTGACGCCGGCGCGCACGCACGGCCCGAGCGGCTTGCCGGTGTCGCAGTCCAGGCCACTGGGCACGTCCACCGCCAGCACGACGCCGGTCTCGTCATTGATGGCGGCGGCGATCTGGGCGAACGGGGGGCGTGGCGCTTCGCTCAGCCCCGTGCCGAAGATGGCGTCGATGATCAAATCGCGGCTGTGCGCCTGGATCAGCTCCGGCGTCGCCGGCGCGTGCGGGAGAGACATCGCGCCGGCGATGCGCCAGTTGGTCAGCGCATCGCCCCTGTAACCCGCGGGATCGGTCGCCAGGCCGATGAACACGGGCGTGCCGCGGTTGTGGAGGTGGCGCGCGATGGCCAGCCCATCGCCGCCGTTGTTCCCCCCGCCGCAGAGGATCAGCGCCGAGCGCAGTTTCTCGCGGCGCAGCATCCCGCGGGCGACGTCGACGACGGACCGCGCCGCGTTCTCCATCAGCACGACGCTCGGAATGTGATACTCCTCGATCGCGCGGCGATCAAGCTCGCGCACCTGGCTTCGCGTCAGACGGATCATTTCTACCTCGCTTCCGAAGTCACTATATAGTGGCGCGGGTTTTCAACCCGTGTATTCAATCGAACAGAAAAGACATGGGTTGAAAACCCATGCTACGGAAATGCAATGCTTATCCTGTTGACCAACGATGACGGCATCACCGCACCCGGTCTGGTCGCGCTGTACCACGAATTGAGCAAGCTCGGCGAGGTGCACGTCGTCGCGCCCGAGACCGTGCAAAGCGCAACCGGCCACGGCATCACCATCACCACGCCGCTGCTCACGCAGAAGGTTACGGTCGAGGGGTCGTTCACCGGAACGGCGGTGGATGGTCGGCCGGCGGACTGCGTGAAACTCGCCGTCGCGCAGATCCTTCCGCGGACGCCGGACCTCGTCGTCAGCGGGATGAATTCGGGCGCGAATACGGGGATCAACGTGATCTACAGCGGCACGGTCGCCGCCGCGATCGAAGCGGCGTTTCTGGGGCTGCCCAGCATCGCCGTGTCGCTGTACCTCCGCGCGGACGTGCCGACGGACTACAAGAAGTCAGCGAAGATCGGGGGCGATGTCGTGGGGCAGATTGTGAAGGCGGGCATCCGGCCGGGGCAGATCGTGAGCGTCAACATCCCCGCCCTGCGCGAGACCGAGCAACCGACGGGCGTCCGCGTCGTCCGCCAATGCACGCGCGCCTGGGCCGACACCTACGAGCGCCGAACCGACCCGCGCGGCCGGGAGTATTTCTGGAACAGCAGCGTCTTCACGCTCGGCGACACGGAAGACGACACCGACGTCGCCGCCCTGCGCGACGGGTACGTGACGGTCACGCCGCTCCAGTTCGACCTGACGCACCACATCATGATGCGCGAGTGGAAGGATCGGGAGTGGGCGGTTGAGGGATCCTGAACGAATCCTTGCATTCTGCGAGGAGGGCGGTAAAATTCCGTTTCATGTTGATTGTCGGTCGCGCGTCGCTCGAAAGGTTCCTGCGCAAACATGCCGCGGCTCGCGCACCGATGGTGCGCTGGATTGAGGTCACGGCCGCCGCCGAGTGGTGGAGCATCGTTGATGCCCGCGAAAGCTTTCAGACGGCCGATGCGATCAAAGGCACGAACCTGACCTGTTTCAACATCGGCGGAAATCGCTGTCGACTGCTGACCGTGGTGTCTTATGAAGAACAATCAGTGTTGATTCGCGAGATAATGACGCATGCGGAATACACCCGAAAATACGTGAGATGAACGATGAAGACCAAAGCGAAAATTCGACTCGCGGATGACTACCTGGACCTGGTGCGGCGTTGCCCGCTGCGGCCCATCCGAACGCTCGGAGAGTATGAGGATGCGACAACGGTACTGAATGAGTTGCTTGTCCGCGCCGACGCACCCGGCCTCACCGCCGGCGAGAGCGACTATGTCCACGTGCTGACCCAGATGATCCTCGCTTACGACGAGCGGCACAGCAGCTTGAAGCGAGGGACGATGTCGCCGATCGACGCTCTGAAATTTCTCATGGCCGAGAATGGCATGAACACGATCACGCTGGGCAAGCTGGTGGGCGGGAGCGGCCAGGCGTCGATGATCCTCAGCGGCAAGCGAGAGCTGAGCAAGGCGAATATCCGCACATTAGCAGACCGTTTTAAGGTCAGTCCGGCGCTATTTATCTGAATCGTTTCCCCTCCGCCCGGGCTACATAGCGCGCATGCCGATGCGCGCGAACCGGTGCCGCTCGTGCTCAGCGAATGATAGGTTCCTTCCGCCGTCGTCGTGCCGTAGGCGACGGTCTGGACGTTAGAACCCTGAATCCCATGGCGAAGGAGTGACGGAGAAACTACCCCCCCCCCGCAAACATCAAGCCTGAAATGGGAAGAAAATGTGGAAGCGGAAAGTCGCGGAAAGTCGCCGGTGATAAGCGAAATGTAAAGGAATCCCGATTCGGGCTTATGACGTCTCCGACCCCGCGGCCTCCGGGGGGCGGATGTCGCCCGGCACGTGGCGCGGGTAGATCGTCGTAAAATAAAGCGTCAGCAGCACCATCACCCACGCGGTGAAGCCGATGAGCAACCCGACGAACAGTTTCCGTTGCGGCTGAAGCGGGGGGCCGGGGGTGAAAGCGGGTTTACTCGATTTCCGCGTCGACGCGTTCAGGTTGATCTTGCGGTCGCCGGCGCTGGGCTTGCCGTGGGCGCGGCGCGTCATGTGGGGCTCTCGATCTTGTAGTTCTCAAAGGCCGTCTTGAAGTCGAACACGTCGCGGAAGTCGTCCAGCGTGTCGTCGTCCGTGCGCTGCATGTATCCGTTGTCGACCAGCGCGAACACGATCCGCCCAAAGTCGATCGTCTTGCGCACGTTCCATCGCGCCAGCACCGTGCGGGCCAGCAGTCCCCAATTCATCAGGGCGAACTCGCGCAGCCCCTGGCAGAGGTCGGGGCCGGTGACGTGACGGCTGCGCTTTTCGTCCTTCATTTCCCCGTGCAGCTTTTGAACGGTATAACTGAGGCCCTGCTGGACGAAGTCGAACGCCTCCATGGGGTAGAGGCCGACCTCCTCCACGATCTGCTGGAGCGGCTTCTCGGGCGGGCGCGGTTCGACCGGCGGGGGCATGAGGGGTACTGTAGCAAACCCCCGCCGGTCGAGGTAGGGACGAACTCGCCACCCCTCCATCCCGGAGGGCTTGCCTTCACTCCGGGCGAAGCGTCAGCAATTCTCCCGGCGACTCCAGCACGGGCACGACGGGCTTGCCGTCGATGCGCGGGTCCAGCGGGATGTTCAGCAGCTTGCAGGCGGTGGCGAACGTGTCTTCGGTGTTGATCTCCAGCGAGCCGTACGTCGTCAGGTCCACGCCCTTGCGGATGCCCGGGCCGTTGATGATCCAGGGGATGTAGCGGGCGCGGGGGTCGTCGGCCATGTGCGTAAGCCCCGCGCCGCCGTGGTCGGCGCTGAGGATCACGAACGTATCATCGCGCACGTTTGCCTTGCGCAGCGCTGCGAGGATCGTCCCCACGTGGCGGTCCGCCTGCTCGATGGCCGCCATCTGCTCCGGCGTCCCCCAGCCCTTGGCGTGGCCGACGTTGTCGACCGATGGCAGGTGGATCGCCATCACCTGTGGCCGGTGGCTGCGAATGATCTCGACCGATCGTGCGACGATGTCGCCGTC
>JBBSLV010000134.1:0-8847 GCA_038233535.1 Tepidisphaerales bacterium
GCTCCAAAATGTTGTTGACCGAACGAACCGGTGATCGCAGAGCCGTTGGCATCCATGCCGTCTCCAAAAAGAGCAAGTCCCGACCCATCAGTGCCTTGCGGCGGAAAATAGTGTAGCAGAAATGTGTGTAAACTTGAGGCGGGACGCCCATGCCACTTATGCCACTTATGCCACTTTGGATCACCCGTTGAGCTTGCGCAGCGCATCGAGTCCTGACGGATCGGTCACGACTTCGATGCGATATGCATAGCGCTTGCGCCCGCCGGCTTCGATGTCATCCAACGTGCCATCCGCTCGGTCCGCGCTGCGGCCGCGGATGCTGCCGTTGACGGGTTCGAGCGCGGTGACGTATTCGCCGGGGCCCCAGTGTTGCCAGTTGAGGCATCGCCCGAACTCTCGCGTGCTGTAGCGGAGGGCCAACCCCACGCCGAGCTTGGAATTGACGAGTCCGACCGTCGCCGTGCCGTCGGCTGTAGCACGGGGGAACAGGTAGGCGGCCGCTTCGTTTGCGCCGCGGTGCGCGTCGAGCGGCGGGGGCGCCGTCTTGTACGGCTGGCCGGGCTGGAACCGCGCGCGGCTTTCATCGGATGGGACCGGCTCCACCCGCTGGGCGTCGTAGCAGAACTCCGACCCCTCATCGACGAGCGGATATCCGAGGTTGATGTGCAGCAGCCACGCGTGCGGCAGGGGTTGGTTGCCGCGGTTGGTGAATTCGTCGGCGATGTCGATCGCGTTGTCGCCCAGCCGCGAGCGAATCGTGCGCCGAAGTTCGAGGTTTCGTCCGAACATCCGGCCGTAGCGAACGGTGCCGGTGATGCTCATTTCCATGCGTCCGGCGGCGGGGTCGGGCTGGACGATCGACTCGATCGTCGCCGGCGTGTTCGAGTGGTGCCCGTGCAGGCCGAGCGATTCGCCCTGATCTTCGCCGGGGGGGCCGATGTTGAACGGTCCGCAGCTGGTGAGCAGCCCGCCGGGAAAGCTGGCGAGCCAGCCGATGCCCGCGTCGTACGCGCGGCTGGGGCGCGTGACCCCGCCGTGGCTGAGGAACGCGAGGCTGTGCTGGTTGTGGAAGGCGTGATCGATGTCCAGCCCACGGTCGACGAGCACACGATAGCGCAGCCCGTGGCCGGTGTTGACGCACAGCGCCCGCACGCCCCGCCCGGCGCCGTCGGCAATCTCGTACGACTCGATCCCCCCGATCTGCGCGGGGTGGATGAACTTTGTGGTGTCAAACGGTGAAGGGCTCTCGGGAACTGCCGCCATGTCGCGATTCCTCCGCGTGGTTGTGGCGCGTACAATACCGGCGACGAGCGTCCCGACAAGCGTGCGGACAAGGAGATTTCTCACCGTGCCGATTTACGAATATACGTGTCAGGGTTGTGGGGCGAAGTTCGAGCAGTTGCAGCGGTCGATGAGCAACGAGGTCAAGCCGAAGTGCCCGACGTGCAACTCGCCAAAGACGGCGAGGGCGCTGAGCGTATTCGCGGTCGGGGCGGAGTCGGGCGGGAAAGGGGCGTCCGGTTCGGCAGGGGCGCCGATGTGCGGTCGCTGCGGCGAGGCGCCGGGATCGTGCTCGGCGTAAACCCGGGCGGAAATCCGAATAACGAAACCAGAATGACGAACAAATGACGAAGCCCGAATGACGAATGACAAGCCGCCTCCGCCTTCGGGCTTCGTCATTCGTCATTGATTCGTCATTCCGGTTTCGTCATTCGGATTTCACGCGCAGCCGGTGCCATCCGGGCTTTACCCAAAGATCTGGTGGTACGTCGCCAGCACGATCAGCACGGCGATGACGATCGCCATCCACTTGATGTGCTTGATCTCGTGCCGCTTGGTCGCGGCGGCGTGGCCCATGTGGACGAGCTTTTTGCGGATCTCGTCCAGCCGCTTCTTGTAGCAGCCCTTGCAGACCTTGTCTTGGCCGTGTTCGAAAAGCTTGCCGGGGGCGAACATGCGGCTGCAATCGGCGCACTGATTCTCCAGCGCCCGCTTCTTCGCCCGCTTGTCGGCCTTGGCGCATTCGTCGCACCAGTATCGGCCGATGTGGTCCTTCAACCGCTTGCGATGGGTGATGTCGGCGGAGCAGACGTAGCAGCGCTTCACCTGGTCAACCGGCGCCGCGGGCGCCCCCGGAGCGGCGGCGGCGTGTTCGTCGGCGCAGCGGCAGCGCTGATGCGCTTCGACCGCATCGGGGGCGGCAATGTACTTCCCGCAATCGGGACAGACGACTTCCGTTGCACTCATAATGACGTTTCCCGACAAATTGTAGGCCTTGTCCACACGGATCGAATTGCGAAATGATGCGGCCCCGGGGTGACCCAAGGGGCAGCTTCAGTCCCCGGCAACGGGGCGTTGCCGTCATGGACCCCGCCACCCGGCCGGTCGCTGCAGAAGGTTTTGGCGGCACCGGCTTGGATAGGCTAGAATCGTTTCATGTCGGCAACCGTTCCCGCCTTCGACGCGAAAAGAATCGGTTGAGCCAACTCCTGGACCGCGTGGAGTCGGGCGAGCAGATCACCATTACGCGTTATGGCCAGCCCGTGGCAATGCTCGTTCCGCTCATCGCGAAGAACCGCAGTGAAATCGCTCGAGCTTTTCAGACGTTCGCCGGCATCCGCAGCGCGTTGAAGAAGCGCGGGGCGCGGGCGTCGCGAAAGGACGTGAAAAAGATGATCGGCGAAGGGCGGCGCTGATGGCCTGTGTCATCGATGCGTCCGTGACCGCGGGATTCTTCCTGCCCGACGAGTCCGGTGACGATCTCGATGCGGTTGCGGAAACCATCCAGCGGGACGGAGCCGCGGTGCCGGCGCTGTGGCAGGTGGAGGTTTTGAACCTGCTGCTCATGGCCGTCCGTCGCAAGCGCATCACGCCGACAGAGCAGAAGCAACTGGCCGAAGCGATCGACGCGCTCCCGGCCACGGTGCAGCCGATCCTGACTCAGAAGCAGCGCACAGAAGTGCTGCACTTGGCCGAGACGCATATGCTGACGGGGTACGATGCCGTTTATCTTGAACTGGCGATGCGAACAGGAAGCGCACTGGCAACGCTCGGCAAGGCTCTCCGCAAGGCCGCCAAGGCGGAGGCGGTGACGCTTCTCGTCTAATTTCCCGCCAGCTGTCGATGGGATGGCCGCAGCCTATCAGGCCTCTACGATTCATCCTGCTCAGGAATTAGGCACAATAGCCCTTCAAAATGCCAAAATGCTCAATTGGCGCGCATGGTGAATGCGGACGTGTTCAGAAAAGTAGCGGCTGGCGCGCCCGCTGCGGCAACGCTGCGGCATCCGTGATCCCCAAATTTATTGCGTTGCGCTAGGAAAGACCTATACTCCCCGCGCCTTTTTTAGACGTTATGAGCACTCAACGAAACAACATCGGTCTTCCCCCGGCCCAAGGGTTGTACGACCCGCAGTTCGAGCATGACGCCTGTGGCGTTGGGTTCATTTGCCATATCAAGGGCAAAGCGTCTAACTCCATTGTCACCAACGCCTTGGAGATGCTGGAACGGATGAACCACCGCGGCGGGTGCGGGTGCGAGCCCGACAGCGGGGACGGGGCGGGCATCCTCGTGCGCATCCCCGATGGGTTCTTCCGCGCCGAACTCGATAAGAAAGGCATCGCGCTCCCGCCTTACGGACTCTACGGCGTGGCGACCATCTTCTTCCCCAGGGACATGGTCAGCCGGCACCGGTGCGAAGCGATCATTGAGAAAACGGTCCGTGAGTATGGGATGACGCTCATCGGGTGGCGCGACGTGCCCGTCGACCGCAAATACGTCGGCCCAACCCCGAAAAAGACCGAGCCCAAGATCCGCCAGGTGTTCGTCGGGATGGGCGCGACGTTCTTCAATCGTCGCGACTTCGAACGCCGGCTGTACCTCGTCCGCCAGCGCATCGAGAATCAGATCGAGTTCGGCGAACATTCCGATGCCGTCAAGGAAGGGTTCTACATCACGGCCTTGTCGACGAATCGGCTCATCTACAAGGGCATGCTCACCGCCCACCAGGTGCGGCACTACTACACCGATCTGACGAACCCGCTCTTTGAAAGCTCGCTGGCGATCGTTCACTCGCGCTTCAGCACCAACACGTTCCCAAGCTGGCGGCTGGCGCACCCGTACCGCTACGTGGCGCACAACGGGGAGATCAACACCCTGCGCGGCAACCGCAACTGGATGCGCGCCCGCTACGGCTCATTGCAGAGCGAAATCTTCGGCGACGAGCTGCAGAAGATGTACCCGATCCTGACCGAATCCGGCTCGGACTCGGCCACGCTCGACAACGCGCTTCAGTTCCTCACCGTCACCGGCCGAAGTCTGCCGCACGCGATTTTGATGATGGTTCCCGAAGCGTGGCAGAACAACACGCTGATGGAACCGGACCTGCGCGCGTTCTACGAGTACCACGCCTGCCTCATGGAGCCGTGGGACGGCCCGGCCAGCATCGCGTTCACCAACGGACAGCTCATCGGCGCGGTCCTCGACCGAAACGGCCTCCGTCCGTCGCGCTATTACGTGACCAAGGACGACCTGGTCATCATGGCCAGCGAGGTCGGCGCGCTGCCGGTCGATCCAGCCAACGTCGCCAAGAAGTGGCGCTTGCAGCCGGGCAAGATCTTCCTCGTCGACACCAAGCAGGGGCGGATCGTCGACGATGCCGAGATCAAGCGCGGGCTGGTCGACAAGCGGCCTTGGAAGAAGTGGCTCGAGGAAAATCTCATCGACCTCGAGAGCCTTCCCGAGCCGACCGAGATTCACCAGCCGGACCACAAGACGCTGCTCGTCCGCCAGCACGCATTCGGGTACACGATCGAGGATCTGAAGATCATCATGGCGCCCATGGCGCTGACGGGTCAGGAAGCCATCGGCTCAATGGGAACCGACACGCCGCTGGCATGTTTGAGCGAGAAGCCGCAGTTGCTCTACACCTACTTCAAGCAGTTGTTCGCGCAGGTGACGAACCCGCCGTTGGACGCGATTCGCGAGGAGCTGGTGACCTCGCTGTACACGTACCTGGGGCGCGAGGGGAACCTGCTTGAGGAGACGCCGAAGCACGCGCACCTGATCAAGCTGAAGTATCCGATCATCAGCAACAACGAGCTGGAAAAGCTGCGGCAGGTCGCGACGGGGGAGCTGCGTTCGGTGACCATCCCGATGCTCTTCGATGTCGCCAGAGGCGAGTCGGGGTTGAAGGACGCGCTGGAAATGCTGATGAACAAGGCCGCCGAGGCGGTGAAGGACGGGGCGTCGATCGTCATCCTGTCCGACCGCGGCGTGGATGAAGCGAAAGCGCCGATTCCGTCGCTGCTCGCGACCAGCGCCGTCCATCACCACCTCATCCGCGAAGGAACGCGCACCCAGTGCGGGTTGGTCATCGAGACCGGGGAGGCGCGCGAGAGCCACCACTTCTGCCTGCTCATCGGCTACGGTGCCGGCGCGATCAACCCGTACCTGGCGTTCGAGACGCTGGCCGACCTGGCCAAGGAAGGGCTGCTCCCGCCGGACCTCACGTACGAAAAGGCGAAAAAGAACTACATCAAGGCCGCCAACAAGGCGATCCTCAAGGTCGCGTCGAAGATGGGCATCTCGACGGTGCAAAGCTATCGCGGGGCGCAGATCTTCGAGGCCATCGGGCTGGGCGCGGAAGTGATCGACCGGTACTTCACGGGCACGGCCTCGCGCATCAAGGGCGTGGGGCTGGAGATCATCGCGCGCGAGAGCCTCGAGCGTCACCGCAAGGGCTATCCCCCCATCCGCGTCAACGGCGAGGTGCTGGAGAGCGGTGGGAGCTACCAGTGGCGGCGCGACGGGGAGTTCCACATGTGGAACCCGGACACGGTCGCGAAGATGCAGCAGGCGGTGCGCGTCGAGAGTCTGGCGACGTTCCGGGAGTACACGAAGCTCGTCAACGACGAGAGCCGCGCGCGGTGCACGCTGCGCGGGCTGCTCCAGTTCAAGAAGGGGCAGAGCACGCCGATCCCGATCGATGAAGTCGAGCCGGCAAAGGAGATCGTCAAGCGGTTCTGCACCGGTGCGATGTCGCTCGGGTCGATCAGCACCGAAGCGCACGAGAACCTCGCCATCGCGATGAACCGCATCGGGGGCAAGAGCAACACCGGGGAGGGCGGGGAAGACCCGCGGCGCTTCAAGCCGGACGAGACCGCCAAGTGGCCCGACGGTGCGCCGGTGCTGCGCCGCAGCGCGATCAAGCAGATCGCGTCGGCGCGTTTCGGCGTGACGACCGAATACCTCGTCAACGCCAACGAGCTGCAAATCAAGATGGCCCAGGGCGCCAAGCCCGGCGAAGGCGGGGCGCTTTCCGGCACGAAAGTCGACGAGTACATCGGCAAGATTCGGCACTCCACGCCCGGCGTCGGCCTGATCTCCCCGCCCCCGCACCACGACATCTATTCGATCGAGGATCTCGCGCAGCTCATTCACGACCTGAAGAACGTGAATCCCGATGCGCGCGTGAGCGTGAAGCTCGTGAGCGAAGTCGGCGTCGGCACGATCGCCGCGGGCGTCGCCAAGGCCAAGGCCGATCACATCCTCATCAGCGGCGACTCCGGGGGCACGGGCAACAGCCCGCTGACGAGCATCAAGTACGCCGGCATCCCGTGGGAGATGGGCCTCGCCGAAACGCAGCAGATCCTCGTGATGAACGATTTGCGCGGGCGGGTGACGGTGCAGACGGACGGGCAGCTCAAGACCGGCCGCGACGTCGCCGTCGCCGCACTGCTTGGGGCCGAGGAATTCGGCTTCGCCACCGCGCCGCTGATCGCGTCGGGCTGCATCATGATGCGCGTGTGTCATCTGAACACCTGCCCCGTGGGCATCGCCACGCAGGATCCGGACCTGCGCAAGAAGTTCACCGGCAAGCCCGAGCACGTGATCAACTTCTTCTTCTTCATCGCCGAAGAGGTCCGCGAAATCATGGCCGAGCTGGGATTCCGCACGATGGACGAGATGGTCGGTCAGGTGCAGTGTCTGGAGTTCGCCGACGTTTCGGATCACTGGAAGGCGAAGCATGTGGACCTGTCGGTCATCCTCACCCAGCCGATCGGGTTCAGCCCGGCGCCGGCGGGACCGGATGCCATCGGCAAGAACGAAGGGGCGCCGACGGGATCATCGAAGACGCGCGAAGTCGCCATCCGGCGCGTGATGGCGCAGGACCACGAGCTCGAGAAGAGCCTGGACTTCACGAGGCTGATCAAGATGGCCGAGCCGGCGCTTTCGCGCGGGGAAAAGGTCTCCGGCGAACTGCCGATCGAGAACGTCAACCGCACGGTGGGCACGACCCTCTCCGGCAGGATCGCGCTGAAGTACGGCCACGCGGGATTGCCCGACGAGACGATCCACTTCAAGTTCGACGGCAACGCCGGCCAGAGCTTCGGGTGCTTCCTCGCCAAAGGCATCACGCTCGAGCTGGAAGGCGACGCCAACGACTACCTCGGCAAGGGCCTCTCCGGCGGGCGCATCATCGCGTACCCCCCCAAGGCCAGCACGTTCAAGGCCGAGGAAAACATCATCGCCGGCAACGTGATCGGTTATGGCGCGATCGCCGGTGAAATCTACCTCCGCGGCGTGGTCGGCGAGCGGTTCTGCGTCCGCAACTCAGGCGCCAGCGCGGTCGTCGAAGGGTTGGGCGACCACGGCTGCGAGTACATGACCGGCGGGCGCGTGATCGTCCTGGGCAAGACCGGCCGCAACTTCGCCGCCGGCATGAGCGGCGGCATCGCGTACGTCTACGACGACGACGGGCAGTTCGCCAGCAAGTGCAACCTCGAAATGGTCGACCTGGAAAAGCCCGACAAGCCCGATGACGTTGAAACGATCAAGCGGTTGCTCGAAAACCACCTGAAGTTCACGGGGAGCGCGGTCGCCGGGAGCGTGCTCGATGACTTCGAGAAGGAATTGCGGTGGTTTGTGAAGGTGATGCCGACGGATTACCGTCGCGTGCTGGAGCACCGGGCGGAGATGGAAGAACGGGCGCGGACGTTGTCCGAACGCCGGACGACGACGGTATGAGTTCGAAGAAAGGTAAGCCGCCGCCCGAGGGCAGCCTGAGCGCGCCCGACTATTTCGAAGCCGCGCAGGATCATGCGTCCGCCTTGTCGTCGCTTTACGCACGCGGCGATTATCCACTGACCATTTACGCCGCCGGTCTCGCGGCAGAGTGTTTGTTTCGGGCGTTCCGTGCAAGAAAAGGATTGCCGTTCCGCTCGGATCATCCGCTGGCGTCGTTGGCGGAGGAGGCAGGGTTATCGGAAATGATCCCGGTAGGTCACCGTGCCCGTTTCGATGCGGCGCACGCTGACCTGATTCTGCGGTGGCGCAATAATCACCGGTTCCGCTCGAAGACGGCCCTGCGGCGATTCCTGAAGCAGCACAAGCTGGATCGGGGCATCAAGGGCGATTACCTCAAGGAGAATGCCCGACTCCTTGCTTCGAGTGCGGTAGAATTGGCTGGATTAGGAGTTGAACAATGGCGCTGATCGACAACGTTCGACGAGCCCTGCTTCGCGCCTTTCCCGGTGCGGAAGTGCGCCTGCGACGCAAGCCGGCCAACCGCGTCGGCGGCTCCTTGGTTTGGGAAGGATTCGACACGCAGATGCAGATCGACCGGCAGGTGCAGCTCCGCCAGGCCATTGGGGCGGCTCTGTCGCCGGACCAGCAGCCACTGGTTTCATTCATCCTGACCCTCACACCGGATGAAGAGGCTATTTTGGCCGAGCAATGATTTCGTTTTAAGCGTGGACGCAGTTGCGGTGGGTCACGAGCTCACGATTCGACCGCGAACGATTCGGCGTATACTTGACTTCATGACCGCCGCGACCCCGACATTCC
>JBBSLV010000135.1:0-8827 GCA_038233535.1 Tepidisphaerales bacterium
AGTTACTGCGAGGCACGCGCACGGTTGCCGCCTGTGAAGCAGTCGCTGCACTCGAATATGCTGGATGTGTTCAAGGGGAAAACGACGACCTCGATGACTTTCTCGGTAGCCTGAACCTACTTTCGGGAGCGGACTTGGACATCGCTGTTAACGCAGCCCTAGACTCACACCGATACGGAGCCGCAGCGTGTGCCACAAGATACGCAGCCACGGCGCTGGCTTGCTTGTGCCCGTTCTCCCTTTTTGACTAGGGACAACCTGCGTTAGTGTGACCTCGAAGTTGCGGAAGTTGCCACATGAAAGGGTTATTGCCAAAAACTTCGCAGACTCGAATGCGACAGATCGAGAAGATCTGCGTAGAGTTGGTTAATTTGTCGGCTGCTCGTCAGTTCCGAAAGTATAAAAAACTGTATACGGAACTTAAGGACTTATGTGCCAATAAGTCCAAAAACGGAAACGCGGATCCTTTTCTCGAAGAGATCCTTGGTGACATGGCACCTTCTCATGTCGAAAGCGTTAAGCACTATCTGAATGCGATCGCAGCTGCTTTGGAGCAAAGTCTTAGTTGCTTCGGTCCGGCTTTGTCGCTCGCATCTGAGCAATCGCGCAAGGGGAAATTCCAGTTGGCCGCAAAGTACCTTGAGCTCGCTCGAAAGTGCGCGAACTCACCGGATCAAGAGTTAGAATGTGCCGAACTCGTGACCGCACTGCGTCCATTGGAAAGGACGCCCGCGGCGTCACGTCGGTCAAAGATTGACGCTAAACTCGCCCAAATTGCTGACGAGCCGACCGCAGGGCTGAGGCGGTCACCGCGAGGAACGGCGCGATCGGCGAGCAGGAGACGAAAGTAGAGGCTTACCCGACGTCCACCAACCCGTCGTAGCCACGCCAGCCGTCGGAGTTGGACGACCACGGCCGGCTTGATCTTGCCCCGAATCGGGGGACATAAAGGGGTCATCCTCATTTATGTCCCCGGTCAATAATGAGGATGACCCTTTTATGTCCCCCGTCCGGCTTCCAAGCCAGACCATTACCGCTTTATTTGAGGCATCCCCGCTTCATTTGCTATAGCCGACTTTTTTCGGTCCTTTTTCCGGGCGGATCACTTTCTTGCGGAATTGATATCGCGCCCGCGCTTTTCCCTTGCTGTTGGCGGAAGGCGATTTATAGTCGGCTTGGCTGGAGGGCTCGGCGGGCTACTGGGCGGACCTCCTGACCGAAATTCCAGGAGTCAGTTCATTTCGGATTGCTCGTCGATCTGAAAGGGAGAAAGGCGGGAGCATGAAGAGTCTTACATACGGTTTGCTGGCAGCGATGTCCGTTGCAGGGTTGAGTTCCGCGGCGAACGCGGCGGTTTTCAGCGACGATTTTGAATCGGGTTTGGGCAACTTTGCCACCGTGACGGGCAATTCCCCGATGACCCTCGCGACGGACCGCAACATCGTCGGTGCTTCGCAGAGTGCGAAGATGGATTCCTCGAACGACCAGATGTTCCACAATCTGGGCACGGAACTCAGCGGGACGTTCACCAGCACGTTTTTCATCTACGATCCGGCGGGGAACCCCGAGGACACCTACACTTCCACGCGTGGCTATGGGACCATTCGAGCACACGCCGGCGCTGGGTTTGCCAGTGGCGGCCTGCAACAGATTCTCGCGGCCGGCCTCTACAATACCACCACGGTCGACGGCGTCCACAACTACGACAAGTATCAGGGCCGCGTGCTTTCCGGGGGAAACGCCGGCTGGTTCAACTTGGATGCGCCGGGGTCTCCCGATCGCTCGATTGGCTGGCATCGTTTCGACATCGAGCGCCTCGCCGATGGTTCGACCATCAACTTCTACGTGGATGGTATTTTGAGCCATACGCATCTTGGCGCGACCAATGCTTCCATGGATTCGATCACGATGGGTTTTGGCGGCAGCACGACCGTCACCGACATCAATTTTGATGGCATCTCAGTAACCGACACTTTGGTCCCCGAGCCGACGTCCCTCGCCCTGTTCGGCCTGGCCGGCGCCGCCCTCCTGGGCCGTCGTCGTCGCGCTTAAGCAGCAGGTAGGGCGGGGTTCATCCCTACCATGGATGAGCGGGGAGTGGTTCGCGGTAGGGATGAAACTCGCCTTCCGCGCGGGGAGCAAAGAACCCGTTGCACACTACCGACGTCCGTCATATCAGGAATGTCCCCTTTGCGTCTTCCGGGCATCAAGCGGAACAGTCGGAGGGGAACCTGAAACGGCTTCCACGATTCTGCGTCTACTCCGCTCCCGCCCGCGCCGCGGCTGCGGCCGTTGAGAGGTTGGCGGGGAGAGCGACGATCTGGCCGCTCATGGTGGCGATGTAGACGTTTTTCTCGTCGGTCGCGGGGGAGGCGAGCAGGTGGCCGGGGGCGAGGCGGTAGCGCCAGACGAGCTTGCCCGACTGTGCGTCGATGGCGTTGAACTGGCCGCTGACGTTGCCGATGAACACGTTGCCCCCGGCGAAGGCGAAGCTTGAATCGTAGATCACGCTGGCGGTGTCGCACGACCAGATTAACTCGCCTTTTTTCGCGTCGAGGCAGAAGGTGCGGCCCTCGTCGCCGATGGCAACGTAAATGCGATTGTCGTGGAACAGAGGTCCGGAGTAGCCCAGCTTGTTTTTGTCCTTCTCCCACCACTCCCAGATCATCTGCCCGCTCTTCGCGTCGAGCGCGTGGAGCACGCCGTCGTTCGTGGTGACGTACACCTTGCCGTCGCCGACGGCAGGGGAGCTGATGGCCGGGGAATAGGGGGTGGCGATGATGCCCTTGGCCGTGCGCCCCATTTTCACCGCCCAGAGCTGCTCGCCTTTGGCCGCGTCGATGGCGCGGAGGGTGTTGTTCCAGTCCCCGATGAACACGCGCGTGCCGTCGGTGGCGCACTTGCTCTGCACCATGCCGTCGACGGGCAGCGTCCACTTCACCTCGCCGGTGGCAACGTCCAACCCGTAGATTGTTTTGTCGACCGACGGGATGACGACCAATCCCTGCGCCACCGCCGGCCCGGCGAACACGCCGCCCTCGGTTTTGCGCTTCCATTTCACGTCGCCGGTGGTCGCGTCGACGGCGTAGACGTGGTGATCGGCCGAGCCGAAGTAGACGACGCCGTCATCGACGTGCGGCGTGGAGAACACGGGCTCGCCCGTCTTCACACGCCATTTTTCCTCCCCGGTGTTGGGGTCGAGGCCGACGAGATCGCCGCCCATCGTGGTGACGAACAGGTTTTCGCCCGCGCGGACGAGCCGCGACTGGATCGCGCCCTTGAGGTTTCCGCTCCACAGCGGCTTGGGCGCCCCCGGAAGCTCCAGCACGAGCGGGAGCGGCTTCTGATACGCCCGGCCGTCCGGGAGCGTCGCCTCGATCGTGACGACGTGCTCGCCGGCGATGAGATCCTTCGTCGGCTGCGTCGCGACCCACTTGTCGCCCTTGGCGGTCATCGGGGTGGCCTTGCCGGAGTTGAAGCGGTAGGCGAGTTTGGTGTCGTCGGGGAGGTCGCAGCGCCGAGCGACGATGGACACAGTCTCGCCCGGTTTTTCGACCTGCCCGTCCCACTTCGGCGGGATTTGCCGCTTCAGCGGGATGGTCATCACGTCTGTCCAGGTGACTTCAGGCTCGTTGGGAACGGATTTGTCGCGAACCAGCTCGCTGCTTTTCTTCTGCCGGCCGATCGCGCGTCGGCGGACCTTCATCTGGTCGGCCGTCACGTCGATGACCGCGTACGAACCCTGGTACAGCCCCTTCTGCATCATCGCGGGCACGCCGTTGATGCTCCACTGGATGTCGCTGTGCCCGTGGCCCTGAAGCCATAGCACCACGTTGTACGGCGCGACGACGTCCATCAGCTTCTGCTGGTTGTCCACCTGGATCGGGTCGCGCCCGATCCAGTGGTGGAACCCGATCACCACCGGCTTCTCCGGCCCGACTTTCTCAAGGTCGGCCCTGAGCCAGTCAAGCTGGTCCTGGCTGATGTGGCCCCAGTGCTGGAGCAGCACGGTCGAGTCGAGGGTCACGAAATGCACGTTCTGGTAATCCCACGACTGAAACAGCGGTTGGCCGACGCCTTTGACGTACCCCTCCTTGCCGACGGGGTTCCAGCGGACGTCGTGGGTGCCGGGGGCGTCGTAGCGCGGGATGGTCAGGTGGGCGTACGTGCGGCGATAGACGTCGTACTCCTCGACCGTGCCAATCTCCACGATGTCGCCGGTCTGGATGACGAACGCGGGTTGCGGATCAAGGGCGCTGATTTCCTTGTAGCGTTCGGCGTCGTTGCCGGCGTTGGTGCCTGGGCCTTCCTGGGTGTTCACATGGGTATCGGAGGTGTGCACGAAGGTGAAGTCGGCGCTTAAGCCGGACGAAAACGTGAGCAGGATGAGGAGGACGATGAGGGAGCGTGGGTTGTAGATCACGGGCAATCTCCTAACGGGGGTGCTAGGAAGTGTAGCGGGGGGTTGGGGGGAGGCAATGGAGACATGCGGACTGAAGTCCGCACGCCGAGGTGATGAATCCGCGCAGGGGCATTACTCCGCGAGCTCTTTCGCGGTTTGGTCGAACCACTCCACGCACTTGCGGACGTTGTCAACCAGTTCCTGCCCGCTGCCGGCTTCGTACTCGATCGCGATCAACCCCTTGAAGTTCTGGCGTTTGGCTTCTTCGAGGACGCCGCGGGCGTCGCCAGACCCGGTGCCCCAGACGATGTCCTGGGCTTCTTTCCTGTCGAACTCCCCCAGGTCCTTGAAGTGGAAGCTGATGATGCGCCCATCGAGCTTCTTCATCGCGTCGACGGGCTTGATGCCGCTGCGCATCCAGTGCCCGGTGTCAACGCAGGCGCCGATGCGCGGGTCGCGATCCTTGATCACTGTCAGCACCTGGTCGGGGTTCCAGTAGCGCGACGGCCGGGGGTGGTTGTGGATCGCGACCTTGATGTCGTATTCCTTGACGAGCTTCTCGATGGTGTCGAAGGCGTCTTCCTTCGGCTCGGACACGATCGTCTTGATGTCCATCTCCTTCGCGAAGTCAAAGACCTTTCGCGCGGCCGCTTCGTCCCTGGGGAGGTCAACGACGCCGTATTGCCACAGGACGACCCCGGTGTCTTTCAGTTTCTGCTTCAACGCGGCGCGTTGCTCGGGGGAAGCGTCGTGGTTGAATTTCGTCGGATCCTCCTTGCTCATCCTCTGGCCGGGGTAGGCTTCGACGTAACGCAGACCGAGCGACTTTGCGGTGTCGATGGTTTCAAAAAGCGAGAGGGCGCGGAACGTGTACGCCTGCGTGCCCAAGCGCCAGCCGAGCTGCTTCGACGCGGCGATGTCGCGCTTGGTCGTCCCCGTCGCCCCGGGCGCGGGCGCGGGTGCGGCGTCCGTTTGCGCGAGCGCCGGGATCGAAAGGGTAAGGGTCAGGACCAGCACGGTGGCGATCATTCGATGCATGGGATTTTCTCCTTCGCCAGCGACAGGACAAGCGTCCTCGGATCGCGACCCAGCAAAACTAACCGAACCCCCGGCGCAGAAAAAGGGGCGAGCCGCGCGGCCCGCCCCGAAAACTTCGCGATAAACCGATGACCGCCTGAAACTATTCGGTCTTGATCGTCGTCTCTTTCTTGACCGTCACGTCGCCGTCGGGATCGGTCTCGATCCGACGCTCTTCGCGACGGATGGTCGTGTCGATGCCGTCGCGGGGATCAATGCGCTCGCCGGACGACTGCTCGCGGATCGTCGTGCGCTCCTCGATGACGCGGTCGGGGTTGCGGTCGGGCTTGAAGTAGATTCGGTGACGGTTGCCGGCGCCGATGTCGTTCTCCAGCGCCAGCCGGCTGTCGATCATGATCGTATCCTCGTCCGGATCGACCGTGACCACCTGGCCCTTCTCGACTTGCCCGCTATAGAGCAGCGTGCCGTCGTCGACGTCGTAGATGTAGACTTTCCCGTCGTCCTGGACGGTGTAGACGAGTTGTTGGTCGCCCTGCATTGCCAGGCGTGCTCCGGCGGGAACTTGCTCGGCCTTGGGTTCCGAAGCGCAGCCGATCACCCCCGCGCTGATACACAGCGCGACGACCGGTGCGGCAAAATGACGGAAGGCGTTCATATTGACCTCCTTAATGGGTAAGGGGCAGCCCGAAGCGGGCCAGCCCACTGGTTGCGGGGGAGTGGAGCAATCCGCGGACCGGTCGAGCCCGATAGGCTGCTTGACGCCGGGCGCCCTCGCCCCACAATCGGTCCCGATGAGGGAAGCGGTGTCGGCGGAACAAGATGCAGCGCTTCACGACATCGCCCAGTCCTACACCCGCCACCGGAAGCTGCTGTTCATGATCGCGGTGAGCGTGATGCTCACGGCGTTCAACGGGCAGTGGATCGTCGAGCGCGACACAGCCATGTATCGCGGCCTCGGTCATACCCTCGCGACCGGGCAGGGGTACACGTTCGGGGAATTCGCCTCCAGCGTGATCTATCCGGGACTTCCGCTCATCCTGGCCGGGCTCGAAATTGTCTTCGGCGACACCGCCCTCCCGGCCATCATCCTCATGAACCTGATGGCGCTGGCGATACTGGTGATCACTTATCGGCTGGTCCGGCTGCACTTTGCCGAGTGGATCGCGGTGGCGGTCACGGTGGGCGTGGCGCTCCACGCGCGGCTGGTGCAGGGCGCACAGGAAATCATGACCGACGTCCCGTTCCTCCTCGGAGTGATGCTGTTCCTCTATGGATGGGAACGGCTGGTATTGAGGATGAGGAATGAACGAGAAAGGATGAACGACGAGGGTCGTCTTTCTTCATCCCTCATCCCTCATCCCTCATCCTTATTCACACCCCTCGCCTACCTCATACCCGGCCTGCTCCTGGCTCTCTCGATGCGCCCGACGTTCTGGATCCTCGCGATGGCCTGGGGGCTGGTGTGCGTGTGGGGCGTGATTCGCGGGCCGCGAAAGTTCTATGCGACGTGCCTGCTGCTCGTGTTCCTGGTAGGCGTGGCGTTCTTCTTCTTCGACCCGCGGACGCGCGGCTTCAATCCGTTGGGCGGGGGATATGAAAGCCATTTCCTCGAAAAACTCACCCGCGCTCGCGCCACGTTGGGCCGAAACCTTCCCATTTTTTTCAGCCGGCAGTTCAGCGAGGGGTTCTTCAACGGTCGGTTCGGGTTCGGCATCACGCAGGCGATCACCGTGGCGCTGATCGGCTCGACGTATTTCCTGTTCCGCCGGGGGCTGGTGCTGTGGGGGCTGCTGATCCTGTGCACGATCGGCGTGACCCTGCTGGTCGAGGTCGTGCCGCGCTACTACCTCATGATCCTGCCCGTGCTGATGGTCGCGTACGTGCTCGCGTGGGGGGCGCTGGCAAATTGGGCCGGGCCGAAGTGGGCGCCATGGGTGTTCACGGCGGGGGTGGTGCTGTTTGTCACGCCCAACATGGTGCGCATCGTGGGGTTCGTCTACGACCAGCACTGGAGGGATCCCGGGGGGCGCATCGAGTGGCAGCGGTCGATCGTGTCGGCTGAAATGATCAAGGAGTACGTGCCCGAGGGGTCGGCGGCGCTGGCGCCGGGCGCGTCCATCGCCAGCTACCTCAGCGGGCGCGACGTGTACATGGCGCGGGAGATCTTCCCCGAGCAGGAGGACATCGCCGACTACCCGCGCTATCTCGCGGCCAAGGGAATCGAGTACGCGATCTGGCCGCCGCACAAGATCCGCGACCGGGAGGGGCTGATCGCGGAGATGATGGACCGCGGGGTGATTGTCCCGACGGGGGTGCTCACGCGCGACATGGGGCTGACGCTGGCGACGGTGGAGATTGTCGTGCCCCCGGAGGGAGTCGATTGGCGGGACCACCCGTTGACCGAGTACGAATGGGTGACGACGACGCGGCGCGGGCCGACGAGCGATCAGATACGCCGGCAACAGCGGCTCAAGCGAGAGGCGTACGAGGCGCGGCTTCGGCGGGAGAAAAACGAGCTGAACGCGAAGCTCGAAGCGCGCAGAATCCGCGAAGCCAGGATGGCCCGCGAAGCGCGCGAGGCGAAGGCGCGGCAGGCAGCGAACGCGCGGCGCGAGGCAAGGGAAGCGCGGGAGCGGCAGGCAGCCAATGCGGCGCGGGAAGCGCGGGAACGCCGCGCGCGAATTGAACTGCGCAAAAAGTACGAGCAGCGCCTCGCCCGCGAGGCCCGCGAGCGCCAGGCGGCGAACGCCCGACGGCTCAAACGCCTCCGCCAGCAAGCCGCGACGCAGGCAACGCAGCCATCGACCCAACCTGCGACGACGCAACCCACGACGGCGCAACCGCGATCGTTGCGTCTGAATTTCCCTCGCGAAGACGCAAGCGACGCCCATCCCGCCGCGGCGGTCGACCCATCGCGTGCGTCTACGCGATCCTCACCCCAGAACCCGCCGCTCCACCGGCATGGCTTTTCCCCCCCTCCGCGCGTAACGTATTCTCCGCGCCGCACTCGTAGCTCAATTGGATAGAGCATCGGTCTTCGGAACTTGGCTGGCAGTGGCACACAAGTGCTGCTGCCAGCTTCTTTTGGCCTCCACGAGCAGAGCGTTCGAGAGGGCACATCCAGGCGTCAGAATCCAGTATTGGCCTCTGAATTACTGGATTTCGTCGTTCCAACCCGCCTCACTTCCCAGTGCTTCGTAATCACGGTAGTGGTGCCGCACCTTCAGCGAGTCGCTGGGGCAGCAGGTGCCAATGGCGAAACGACGGAGCATCTCGGTCTCATGGCACGAAGCGAGCCGTCAGTACGTGAAGTGGGTCGGAAGCTCGCGCGGTAAGGGTGGGAAACTGCGAGCGAAGTGCCACTATCTCGGTGACAACGAGGGCAAC
>JBBSLV010000136.1:0-8790 GCA_038233535.1 Tepidisphaerales bacterium
GATTCTTGGTGCTCCATCACGACAAAACGTCTACCCCTTCCCACGATCCGACACCTTGACGCGGGCTTTCCCCGATTTTGACCCCCCTGCGTACACCGACACTTAAGCAACCTCTCCGTTTTCCCTCACTTCTCCTTCAAAATGCGCTTCGAAGTCTCTCTGGCACGACGGTTGCGAACCAGTATCCCGTCCGTCTGGGGATTGATCATAAGCTAAGGATTGAAGGAGAGTTATATGTCTATCGGCATGGACAAATTTGCGTCGACGGGTCACTTTGCTACGTATGATCCTTTCCGCCAGGCACCGGAGCGGATTGCGGTCTTCCAGCTTCAGTGCCGGTCCTGCGGGTTCGAACCGGAAGATGTGGTCGTGGCTCCGCGATTGTGCCCGAAATGTCACGGCGAATCATGGGAGCGCTTTGCCCGTCCGGGCAGCATCCTGTCGAACGCCAACCGCTACTAGAACTCGCACTTGATTTGCCTTTTCTGCCCTCTGACGCCGGCCGGATTACTCCGGTCGGCGTCGCCCTTTCAGGACAGGTTTATTAAGAGCTGTAACAGATTGTGTGAGCCGTTTGACGCTGCGCACCCTCGGGTCATAGCATCCGGGCTGATGCGTGGCATTATCTTTCCACTGTTGCTATTGGCCGGTCCCGTCTTCGCGCAACAGGGGCCACAGACAGTAGTTGTAGCACCCGTCGAGGCACGGACCGCGCCGCTGACTCAAACCTTTGGTGGCCAGCGTCGAGCCGGTGACGCGCACGACGTTGGCCACGGAAGAGGCCGGTCTGATTGCCGAGCGCCTGTTCGACGAGGGCCAACGCGTTGAAAAGGGCGCGGTCTTGGTCAGGGGCAAGACCGACCTCGTCCAGGCTCAGCGCGACGCCGCCGACGCGGCGCTTCAATCCGCGATCGCCCGCCTCGTCGAAGCCAAAGCGACGGCGGAGAACGCGCAACGCGAGGTGCAGCGCGTCCGTAGGATCGTCGAAACCAACGTCGGCAGCGAAAAAGAGTTGAACGACGCCACGACCCAGGAGCAAGTCGCCCTCGCAACGGTGTCGGTCCGTACCGCCGAGATCGCGGAGAAAAAGGCCGACGTCGCCCACCTCGACCTGCTGCTGACCAAGGCCACCATCGTCAGCCCGATCGACGGCATCATCGCCCGGCGGCACGTCGAGGTCGGACAGTGGGTGAATCAAGGCGACCCCATCGCCGACGTCGTGCAGCTCGACCCGCTTCACGTTCGCGTCAACATCCCCGAAGGGCTGATCGCCCGCATCAAGGTCGGTGACCCCGCGACCGTCACCGTCGACGCCCTGGGCGGCCAAAGCTTCACCGGCAAAATCGACCAGATCACCCCCTACCCCGACGCCGCCAGCCGCACGTTTCCAGTGAAGATTCTCCTGCCCAATCCCGATCACAAGATCTGGCCCGGCTTCTTCGCCCGCGCCACGATCACCAGCCAGAACGCGACGGCCGGCGCGACGGCCGGCTTCCTCGTCCCGCGCGACGCGGTCACGACCAGCGGCGCCGAGCATCGCGTGATCGTCGCCCGCGGCGGCAAAGCCGTCCCCGTCCCCGTCACCATCGGCGCGGGCGCGGGCGACAAAATTTCCGTGACCGGCGAGCTGACCGAATCCGACGTCGTCATCACCCGCGGCAACGAAATGCTCCGCGGCGGCGAGGATTTGATTGTGCAGAACGCGCCGCCGCCAAACGCGCCCGCGGCCACGACGCAGACCGCGGCAAAGTAAATCCGAAATCCGAAGCACGAAATCCGAAACAAATTTCAATGAAGAAAATCGCAGGTGTTTCAAACGGGTTTGAGATTTTCTTCTTCGTGCTTTGAATTTGTTTCCGATTGTCCGGCTACGCCCAGCGACCTGGGTGGCCGGATGTCGTGTTCGCGTTTCACGATAGCGAAGAGATCGGCCCGCGAATGCTCGTCGGCATCGCCAAACGCACGGGGCTTCAAGCGGGTGATATTTGACGGCGTCGGGAGAAGGTTAGGATGAGGGTGACTTCGAGCGACTAGAATCGTCCGACGTTCGAAATCACCCTCACCCCAACCCTCTCCCGGAGTACGGCTCGACTGAACTCGCCGAAGTCCGGGCGAGGGGGAAAGAGTTGTGCCGCGCATCGACCGCAAACGCGTCGTCATCACCGGCATCGGCGCGGTCAGTCCCAACGGGGGCATCGGCGCTGAAGCATTCGCCGCCGCCTGCCGCGATGGCGTGAGCGGCATCCGATCCCCGCGGAACGTCGACCTCACCGGCCTGCGCACGTCGGCCGTCGCGCAGGTGGTGGATTTTGATCCCGCGCGGCACATCGATCCGATCGAAGCCCGGCGCGTTCCGCGGATGGTGCCGATGGCCATTGCCGCGTCGCGCGAGGCGATGCGGCAAGCCGGCATCACCATCGATCCGGACAACCTCGAACAACAGCGCGAGATCGGCGTCGCCCTCGGCACGGGCGGGGGCGGCCTCGCGTTCGTCGAGGAGCAATATCGCGCGCTGTTCCTCGATGGCAAACTGTCGCTCTACTCCATCACCGCCGGCACGCACGGCAACCTTTCCAGTGAACTCTCGATCGCCTTGAAACTCCGCGGCCCATCGCACCTGCTCTCCACCGGTTGCACGAGCAGCACCGACGCGATTGGTTATGCGGCGATGATGATCCGCTGCGGCACGGTGAAGTCGATGATCGCCGGCGGGGCGGACGCGCCGATCTCGCGGGGCATCCTCACCGCGTTCGAGCGCATGCGCGTGGTCTCCACCCGCCGGTGGGACAACCCCGCCGGCTCGTCGCGCCCGTTCTCCCTCGACCGCGACGGCTTCGTTTTGGGTGAAGGATCGTGGATGTTCGTGCTTGAAGACCGCGAGCACGCCCTCGCCCGCGGCGCGACGATCCTCGCCGAAATCGCCGGGTACGGCTCGACGTGTGACGCGTATCACCGCGTGCAGATCGCGCCGGACCTGGCCGAGCCCGTCCGGGCGATGGAGCTTGCCCTGGCCGACGCGGGATTGACGAAGGACGACATCGGGTACGCCAACCTCCACGGCACGAGCACGGAAATGAACGACCGCATGGAGACGTCGGCGATGAAGCGATTTTTCGGCGACGATGCCGCCGCGCGCATTCCCATGAGCTCCACCAAATCGATGATCGGGCACCCCCAGGGCGCTTGCGGCGCCGCTGGAATAGCCGCGACCGTGCTGCTCATGCGCCAGGGGATGGCCCACCCGACGATCAACCTCGCCGTCCCCGATCCGCAGTGCGACCTCGACTACATTCCGGGAACCGCCCGCAAACTCCGCATCGACGCTGCGCTGTGCAACTGCATCGCTTTCGGCAGCAAGAACAGCGCGCTCGTCGTCACCCGCGGCGACTGACGTGGCATGGGCATCCTGCCCACGGATGCGTGTACGCACGCACATCGGGCGCAGCTCGATTCAGCTCGCCGCGCCAGCGGCTGTTCATCTTCTTCGCGACAAACGGTAGATCGCTCCGCGACTGTTGATCGCCGCTGCGCGTCGAGCGTGAGGGTACGCACGTCCAGGGGCAAGATGCCCATGCCACGTGAAAAAAATCAAGTGTGGCGCCGCTCTTCCACGCCATTCTCGTCGGCGATGAGGGCGACGGCGGCGATGCCGACAAATAACCCGGTCTCGACCACGCCCGCGCGGGCGTGCAGCTTCGCGTCCAGGGCTGCGGCGTCGTCGATCGCGGTGAAGCGGCAGTCGTAGATGTAGTTGCCGTTGTCCGTCACGTACGGCGCGCCATCCTGCGTCTTGCGGAGCGCCGGCGCGGCGCCTAAGTCGTGGAAGAACTCCAGATGCGCATCGTGCGAGAACTGGGCGACCTCCACCGGCAGCGGGCACTTCATGCCCAGCTTCGACACGGCTTTGCCACCGTCGGCGATGATGATCAGTTCCCCGGAGTTCTGGGCGACGATCTTTTCTCTGAGCAATGCGCCGCCCAACCCCTTGATGAGGTTCAGATTCGGGTCGATCTCGTCGGCGCCGTCGATGGTGACGTGCGGCTTGCCCTCTGCGAGCGTGATCAGCGGGATGCCCAGTTGCTCGGCGCGGCGCTCGGACTGGCAGCTCGTGGGGATGCCGCGCACGTGCTTCAGCCGCCCGTCGCGCAAAGCGGCGGCGAGAGCTTGCAGAAAATAGTCCGCGGTTGACCCGGTGCCCAATCCGATGACCATGCCGTCGCGCACGAATTGTTGGAGCGATGCTTCGGCCGCCCGCTGTTTTGGGTTCATGGGGGTCATAGGATATCGCCGGCGTCGGCTCCGCGACAACACCAGCGGTGGTGCTTTTGCCATGGCTGCACGAGATTCAGGCCGTGGAATAGAATCCTGGAACGGATGTTCATCGGACCAGCCGCAGTGTTTTCGTTGGCCGCGGATGCTCCGGTTGGCCGGGCTAAGGCGCAGGAGGTTAGCGGTCAGCCGGCTCCGAGGAGTCTTGACACACGGACCACTCACTCCCGTGTCGCGACGACCACGCCGTCGCGCGACGCCGCCACGGTGACGGACGGCATGCCCGGCGGGGCGAACGTCGCGGGACCGTTGGTCGTGACGACCCACGCGCCGCTCGCGCCGCGCGTTGCACGGGCGCGGGTGGGGATGGTGAACTCGTCGCCGGGGCGAAGGTCGTGGACGATCACGTCCTGACCCGCCGCGAAGCCGGCGGAGCTTTCGACGGTGATGCTCATGCCCCGCGCGCCGATGTCGCGGATGGCAGTCGACACCTTGCCGTCGGCCGTCGCGGCGACCTTGCCGCGGTAGAAGCCGGACGGCTTGCGGGCGAGGCTTTTGGCGTACTCCAGCGGGACGACGTTTGGCAGGATGTGCGGGTCGGTGGGATCTTGGGTGAGGCGCACCTGGCCGATCGTCAGCCGCGTCGGCGCGAGCTGGATGGCGGTGAGGTCGCCGTCGCGCGAGACGGACGCGATGCGGTATGGGCTCGCTTGCGCGTAGGCGGGATTGTTCGCGATGAGGAACTGCCCGGCCAGCGCGTCGCCGGCGGGGAGGGTTGCCTGCGTGAACAGGACGTTGCGCCCGGCATCAATGCGGTCGATTTTGCCCCCCAGCGCCGGCGACGCCACCGAGAGCGCGACGCCGCCGAACGTGACGGAGCCGCCGATCGCCGCCACATCCGCCGGCCCGTCGCCGGTGACGCTGATTTTCGCGAACATCCCGTCGAAGCGGATGTCGATGCCGCCGTCTCTCCACGCGGACGGGGCGTTGTCCGCCTCGACGTCGCGCCAGACGAGGTAGTCGGTCCGCCCTCTGGTCAGCTCGACCTTCACCGCGACGGCGGCATCCGATGGTTCGCCGAGGCGCGTGATGCGGCGGACGACGCGCTCTGCGCCGCAGGGCTCGATGACGGCGGCGAACGTGCTGGTGAGGTTCGCATCGCCGGCGCGGCGCGCGAGGACGTAGGCGGACTTCGGGAAGTGCGGATAAATGCCCGGCGCCTCGGCCGTCGTGACTGTCGTGCCGGGGAACGGCAGCATGTTCAGCCGAAGCCGCGCTCCGTGTTCCGGATCGACGTCCCACGTCGCCGACCACAGATCCCTCGGCTCGGGCGCCACCCGGGGCTTGATGAGAAACCCGAGCCCGTTGCCCGGCGGGGGGTTCCAGTATTCCTTGCCTGCGATTCCCTTGATGTCGCCGTCGGAACCCTGGCGGGCGCCCCAGTCGACGTCCGGGCCCGCGAGCGAGCCCGGCTGCTCGGGGCCGAGCTCGACGCCGTCGGTCGTGAGCGACGTGCCGCGCGCGTGGAACACGTAGTCATGCTTCGTGCCGCCTTCGACACGGAAGACGTCGAGTAGGTAACTTGTCCGCTCGTCCGCGTCGATCATTGCGACCGTGCGGTCGTAGCGCGTCACGCCTTGCGCCTCGTATGGACCACTGCTCGACGCGCTGACGAACTGCAAGCCGGGCATCGTCGCGAACGCGCGGATCGATCCACCCGAGCGCCCCGCGGCAAGCTGAGACCGCTCGTCCACGAGCACCGTGTTGTGGCTCGCCGTCTGCTTCGCCCAGCCAATCTGCGTGTGCGTGCTGCCCAACCCATAGCCGAGGTCGTAGCTCATTTCATAGCCGCGGGCATAGACGTTGAGGTTCATCTCGTCAAAGTGCCCGTGGTTGAGCGTCGGCCCGGCGCGGAGCGTGACGGCGCGCAAGTGCTTCCCGGTGCCGCTGCGGAGGATGGCGAGCTGCTTCTGGCTGAAGAGGTCGGACTCGGACAGGGGGCTGTCGGTGAGAGGGTGGACGAGCGGGCGCGTCGTCGCGGTCGTCGCGGGTTGCCCGGGCGACGCCCCGTGGACGTCGCGCGCGTGGAACAGCAGCCACTCCGGCGCGGCGGCGGCGGCGCGGAGCGACTCGGGGTCGCCACCGGCGAGAGTCAGGAGCGTTTCACCCAGCCGGCGGTCAAGCTCGGACGCGGGGCGCAGCGCGCGGAGCCGTTCGAGGTTGTTCGCGTCGAGCCGGTCGGCCGGCGGCGCCGTCGGGATGCGCGTGTGGTTCGGCTTGTCGTCGCCGAGGTTCGGCGTGTGCGTCGCGGCGCGCAGCCGCGCGCGCGGAATGAGGTTGAACGACACGAACACCGGGTCGTCGATCAACCGGATGCCATCAGGGTACGCGGCGTCGCGGTAGTGCTCGAGCATCTCGGCCATGTTCATGTACAGCGAGCGGGCGCGGTCGGAGTAGCCGGCGGAGGTCTCGTAGTATTGACCGTCGCGGTCGATATTGTTCGCGATCATGGCGCGGATGGAGTAGGGCCCGTCGACGCCCCACGCGACGTACTGCGGGATCCCCATCGCCACGCCCACGGCCATTGATCCATGGATGTAGTCGGCCTGCCCATTGTGCAGCGCGGGGTGGAGGACGGACTGCTCATAGCAGTACTTCGCGCCGTTGAGCAGGAGGTTTCGCTCGATGTTCTGCCGGCGCGTGAGGCCGTCGACCGACGACGGGGCGTCGAGCGACGTGCCCATCAGCAGGAGGTCGTACTGGTTCGCGTAGTCAACCAGCGTCCGCGCGACCTGATACCACGGCCGGTTGAACCGCCCGCTGGGGGGATGCGACGGGTAGTCCCACGAGCCCGTTTCACTCGTCGGGTAAATTCGCGCGAGGTGATCGAGGATCAACGCCGCCTTGTCCGCGTATCGCGCCTCGCCCGTCAGCGCGTAGGCATGCACGAGCTTCGTGGTTGCCTTCGTCAGCTCGTCGATGACGAAGCTGTTGTACGTCCCAACGAAGTAGAACTTGTTGCCGTTCTCGTCGGTGTATCCGCGCCCGGAATCGGGGTGCTGGTCATCCGGAAGGCGGTGGCCGCTGACGCACTTGACGTGGCGCGGGTCGTCGAGGGAGGCGACGCCGTTCACGCCCCACCAGCCCTTGAAGGTTCCGCCGCAGACGGGACACCCGGTGAAGCCGTAGGCGTAGCACGCCGCGGGTGGGGGGACCATCGCGATCAGCGCCGCGTCATCGCGCATGGTCCACGCGTCGGCCTGCTCGAGCAGCTTCGCCGCCGTGGCCTTGGCCCATGGATAGCGGTTGCGGTTTGACCGGGCTTGCTCGATGTCGGCCGGGGACATGTAGACCGTCGGGTGAACGGGGCGCCCTTGGATCGTGAGCTTCAGCTCGGGGACCGTTTGCGGCGACTTCGCGGCAGCTTTCTTCGAAGGGCGCGTCGCGGGCTTGGTCGTAGGCTTCGTCACCGGTCCGGCGGCGAGCGAGACGACGGTCAGGAGCAGCGCGATAGTGAGGGCGGGTGGCGTCATTGGTCGCTTCATGCTGCCAATCTATCAGTGCCGTGCCATGATGTCTCGATCATGCGCGACGATGACGAGGAGGAGACGAAGGCGACAAATGACGGCAGCCGTGAGCCGACCGCCGTAATCCTTTATCATCCGCAACCCGTACGTGAGGCCCTGTGTGAACGAAGCTGTTGACGTCTCGACAGACCCCGCCGACTCGCGCGCCGCGCCGCCGGCGAATGACGCCGCGCGCCGCTGGCCGCGCGCGATGCGGAACGTGCTGCTCATGGCGATGCTGCTGGCGTCCGTGCTGCTGGTCTGCGGGCGAACCGTTCTCCATCACGCGTCGGTCGCGCGCGGGCCGGACCGGATGAACGACGACGCGCGGATCCTGATTGTCCCGTTCCTCCCGTACCACGACCCGGAGCTCATTCAGGACGACTACGTCACGCGCTACCTCCGGGACACGCTCCCGCTTGGGTACGAGTGGGGCATGATTCTTGCCAGCAAGGCGATCGACCCGCGGACGCTGAGCAAAGCGATCCCGTACCCGTTGCTGTTGCTGCTCGCGATATTCGTGGGCGTCGCCGCGCGACGGCTGGGGGGCGGGTGGGGCGCGGCGTGGGTGTCGATGGCGATGGTGCTCACGAGCGAGTTGTTCATCGAACGGATGTCCGGCGGGTTGCCGCGGATGTTCGCCTTCCCGCTCGTCGCGGCCGCGGGGGTGGCGCTGGCGTACGGGCGCGCGTACTGGCTGTGCGGGGGTGGTGCTGACGGGCGCGCTGTTTTACCCGTCGGCGGCGCTGGTGTGCGGGCTGGTGCTGATGGCGCTGATGCTGCTCGTGCCCGCCCGGGATCGCGGTGACGCCGCGGGGTGGAGCCTGCGCAAGCGCTTCGCCGTGCTTGCCGCGACGGCGGGGCTGTCGGCGATCGTCCTGGCGCCGACGATTCTGCGCCTGCGCGCGTATGGCCCGACGCTGGGCCCGAGCCAGGCGGCGGCATATCCGGAGAC
>JBBSLV010000137.1:0-8784 GCA_038233535.1 Tepidisphaerales bacterium
CGTGTATGCCAGCCCCGCGCAGCACATTCCAAGGATCACCAGCGGGGGCTTGGGCAAACCGGTGAACGCCAGCAGCATGAGGAACGCGGCGGCGACGATCAGCGCCTTGGGCTTGGCGAAAAGCTGCCCGAGCATCTCGTCGCCGAGGTTCGACTTGCTGCTCGAGCGTGTCACGATCAGACCCGCGGCAAGCGAGACAATGAAAGCGGGCACCTGGCTGACCAGCCCGTCGCCGATCGTCAGGCGGGTGTACAGGCCGAGGCAGTCCATCAGCGCCCACCCGTGCTCGACCATGCCGATGTACAGCCCGCCGAGGATGTTGACGATGGTGATGACGATGCCGGCGATGGCGTCGCCGCGGACGAACTTCGAGGCGCCGTCCATGGCGCCGTAGAAGTCAGCTTCCTGCGAGATCTCTTCGCGGCGCCTGCGGGCTTCAGGCTCGGTGATGTTACCGGAGTTCAGGTCGGCATCGATGGCCATCTGCTTGCCGGGCATCGCGTCCAACGTGAAGCGGGCGGCGACTTCGCTGATGCGCGTGCCGCCCTTGGTGATCACGACGAACTGGATGACGAAGATGATGAGGAAGATGATGACGCCGACCGCCAGCGAGTTGCCGGTGACGAAGTTGCTGAAGGCCATGACGACCTCGCCGGCCGAGTGCATCGCCTCCTCGGGCGTGCCGCTGGCGGTGAGGATCAGGCGCGTCGTCGCGACGTTGAGCACGAGGCGGAAGAGCGTGACGGCCAGCAGCATCGACGGAAACACCGCAAATTCCAGCGGGCTTTGCACGTAGATCGTCGTGACGAGCACAATGATGGACAGCGTGATGTTCAGCACGAGCAGCAAATCGAGGATCGCCGTGGGCAACGGGATCAGCAGCACCATCAGCAGGCTGATGAATGCGAACGGGAAGAGCATGCCCTTGTTGGCCTGGATCTTCGCGAAGAACGGATTGGCGGCGAGTGCGGTGGCCATGGGTCGATAGTTGTTGGTTGTCAGTTGTTAGTTGCCGGTAAGACGCATTCCCACTGGCAACTGGCAATTATCAACCGGCAACTCTCCTTCCCGCGGCTTTGCCGCTCAATTCGTACACGTACGCGAGGATCTCGGCGACGGCGGCATAAAACTGTTCGGGGATCTCCTGGCCGACGTCGACGAGCTTGTACAGCGCGCGGGCGAGCGGTTTGCGCTCGAGGATGGGCACGCCGTGCGCGATCGCCAGTTCGCGGATGCGGGCGGCCATGAACCCCTGCCCCTTGGCGATCACGCGCGGCGCGTGCATCGCGCTGGTGTCGTACTTCAGGGCAACGGCAAATTCCGTGGGGTTGGTGACGACGACGTCGGCGGTGGGCACGTCCTTCTTCAGCTTCTGCGTCGCGATCTGCAGCGCGATCTGGCGGCGCTGGCCCTTGATCTTCGGATCCCCTTCCATGCGACGCATCTCATCCTTGACTTCCTGCTTCGTCATCTTCAGCTCCCGCTCGATGCGGAAGCGCTGGTACGCGTAATCGATGATCGCCAGCACGAGCAGCAGCACGGCGATGCGGATCCCGATCGCGTAAACGACCTCGGCGCCCAGCCCGAAGATTTGCAGAAAGCTCAACCCCTGAACGGAGACGATCTGCTCGAGCCTTCCGTGGACGGCCGAGTACGCAACGCACGCTACGAGCCCGAGCTTGAGCAAGTTCATTCCCAGCTTCACAAGCGTCTCGGACTTGCCGAACAACTTGCCCAGCCCCTTCATCGGGTTGAGCGCGGCGGGGTTTGGCTGGAGCTTTTTCGTGTTAAAATGCAGCCCCACTTGCAGCACGTTCACGACGACCGCGATGATCACGACGCCGGCGAACATCGGCGCCAGCGCCTTGGTCGCCGTCATAAGCCCGCGCAGGATCTGCCCGCCGACTTCGGCGCCGCTGAGGTCCGCCAGCGACGGCTGGCTGAGCATCTCCCGCACGAACTCGCGCAGCCCGCTGACCAGCGCGGGACCGAAGTGTTTCAGCAGCATCAACATGCCGATGAGCAGGACGGCGGCCGTGAGGTCGGGGCTGCGGGGGATGTTCCCCTGCTCGCGCGCTTCCTGGCGGCGTCGCGGGGTCGGCGCTTCGGTCTTGTCGCCCATGTCTTCGGCCATGCGTTCCTCTTCCGGCGTCGTTTACGGCGACGGCGATTCCCCGACCCACATATGCGAAACGGCGTCCATCGAGTCCGTCACGCGGTCCGTGATCACGCCGCTGCTGATCGTCATCCCGGCGATCAGCACGCCCATTCCAATCACCGACTTGATCGACAGCCCCGCGCTCATCACGTTCAACTGCGGCATCGTCTTGCTGATGAACCCCATGGCCACGTCGACGACGAGCATCGTGACGAACGTCGGCCCGGCGAGCTGAATGGCCAGCGCCAGCGCCGACTGGAGCAGCCCGACGAGCGTGTCGAGCAGCGCGGGGCTCATGCCCACGGTCAGCAGCGGCAGCGCGTCAAAGCTGGCGCGCACGCCCTGGATCATCGCGTGGTGCCCGCCGACGGAGAGAAAGATCACGAGCGTCAGCATGAAGTAGAACTCGCCGACGATTGAACCGGCCGCGCCGAACTGCGGGTCGAACACCTCGCCGAGGTTCAGCCCCATCTGCTGCCCGATCATCTCGCCGGCCCATTGCGCCGCGATGAACGTGAAGCTCAGCACCATGCCCAAAGCCAGCCCAAAAACCATTTCTCCGGCGATGCCCAGCGCCAACTGCCACGGCGTGTCGGGCATGACGGGAGGCCTGGTGACGGCGGGCATCAGTCCGACGGCAAGGATGATCACCAGCAGCGCCTTCACGCGCCGGGGGATTCGCGCGCTGCCGAACAGCGGCGCGAACAACATCATCCCCGCCACCCGGAACAGCACGAGGGCAAACGTCGGCACGGTCTGGAGCAGGTCGTTGATCGACATGTGGTTGGCGCGCGAGCATGGGCCTCGCGCGCCCCTGTGAGTGCGTGCCGCGTTACTGCGTAAGCCCGGTGGTGAACATGGTGGCGGTGTATTCGAGCAAGCGCTGCGCGATCCACGGCATGAGCACGATGGCGGCGCCCGTCATGGCGGCGATTTTCGGGATAAACGTGAGCGTCTGCTCCTGGATCTGCGTCACCGCCTGAAACAGCGAGACGAGGATGCCGACGGCCAGCCCGATCAGGAGCATCGGCGCGGAGATCGTCAAGGCGAGAACCAGCGTATGACGAATGAGATCGGTGGCTTGATCGACGTCCATGAACCACACCCTTCCCTGAGTGTCGCACGCGCCGCCGAACCCGATGAGACGTGGGCGGGCGCACTTGTTTTGCGGAACACCTGCCCGATGTTCCGGTTCGATCACCCCATCCGTGAGGCGTCGAACGCGAGGCAAAAATAAAGCTAAAGGAAACTACCCATCAACCCGTCCACAATCAAGCGCCATCCGTCCACTAAGACAAAAAGCAGCAGCTTGAACGGCAACGAAATCAAAACCGGGGGCAGCATCATCATGCCCATGCTGATCAGCACGGACGAGATAACCATGTCGATGATGAGAAACGGCAGGTAGACCTTGAATCCAAGCAGGAACGCCGTCTTCAACTCGCTGATCATGAACGCGGGGATCAGCGTCATCGTGCCGATCTGCTCGGGCTCCAGCGTGTCGACCTCGCCTTGATCGCGGTGGGCGAACTCGTGGAAGAGGAAGATGTCCTCCTCGTTCCCCGATCGCTGGATCTGCCCGAGCATGAACTCGCGCACGGGCACCTGCGCCAGCGACAACGCCGTCCGCTGGTCCATCGTGCCGTCCATGTACGGCTGAAGCGCCTCGCTGTTCACGCGCTGCCAGGTCGGGCCCATCACGAGGAACGTCATGAACAGCGACAGCCCGATAAGCACCTGGTTGGGCGGGAGCTGCTGCGTGCCTAGCGCCTGACGGAGCAGCGACAGCACGATGATGATGCGCGTGAAGCTCGTCATCATGATGAGGATCGCCGGCGCCAGCGACAGCACCGTCATCAGGATGATGATCTGCATCGCCGCCGAGAAGTTTTCGCGCTTCGTGAGGTCGGGGAGCTGCATCGGGGACGCCGCCGGCGCTTGCGCGGGCGCGGCAGTGGGCGGGATCTCGGACCCCTGCGGGAGCACCGGGCGCGCGCCGGGGGGCAAATTCTGAAATTGCGAGAAAACCAGCGCGGGCGCCGATAGTACGAGCAGGAACACCGCCAGCGCGCAGCGGCGGCTGCGGCACAGCACGGCGAGAGCATCCATTCTCATCGCACCACCCGAAGTGAAATGACACGCAACGCCACGGCCTCCTGCCGAGCGCGTCACGCACACGATCAACACCGACAACTCCCTCAGACCAACAGCCCCGCGTGCTAGCTTGATCACGTGCGACGGAACTGCCGCGACATGATCCGCACCTTATCCATCAGACCGCTCAACTCGTCGCGCGTGCCCTGCACGTGCGACGGCCCCGTCGGCCCTTCCGTCGAGTCGTCCGCGGAATCTTCTTCCTCGTCCGCTACGTCAACCGGACGTTGCGGTTCAGTTTCTTTCTCAAACGCCGATCCGGCGCGGCCGAAGATCGAGCCGAATGCAATGCCCGCCGGCTCGCGCTTCTCCTCGTGGAGCTGCCCGATCAAGGCGGCCATCTCGTCGGGATCGGTGATCTCGCACAGTGGGTTCATCTGCTGCCCACAGTCGCCGACCACCACCAGCCGTCGCCCCACCTGCACGACGAGCAACTGCTGCTTGGGCGAGATGACGTTTCGCGACAGCACCTGCACCGCGCGCGATGAGCGGCTTGCAACCGTCTTGCCGAACAGCCGCTGGCTGAGCCATCGCAGCGCGAAAATCAGCGTGAGCACGATGGTCAGGGACAGCACGACGCGCGTCGTGTCGAACCTGCCCGTCGCCGGCTTCACCGCGCCGGCGGGACGGGCGATGGCCGTCGAGTCGGGAGACCGGCGGATGATCATGGCCTCGACCGGGAGGGTCGTAGCCTTGGCCGGCGCAACCTGCGCCGACGTAACCTGCGCCGACGTAACCTGCGCCGACGTAACCTGCGCTGACGCGCCAGCCGTCCCGTTGCTCGGTCGCGACGTCTGCGCCGTTCCCGGTCGCGCGATCAGCGCGACGGCAAACAACGCGACCACCGTCATCGTGCGGAAATGCATGATTCTTCCCCTGCCCGCGAACCGCCGCGATTTCGTCCCGCGGCGCGAACCCGCTACAGCCCTTCTTCCTTCACGCCCGCGACGATCTCGTTCACGCGGACGCAGAAGTTGTCGTTCAGCACCAGCACTTCTCCCCGCGCCACCAGCCGATCGTTGACGAACACGTCGACCGGATCGCCCGCGAGCTTGTCCAGCTCCACGACCGACCCTTCGCCGAGCTTCAGCACGTCCTCGACGAGCATCCGCGAGCGCCCCAGCTCGATCTTCACGTTCAGCTCGACGTCGCGCAGCAGGTCGATGCTCGACACCTGCGCATCCTGCATGACCTGCTGGAAATTCGGGAGGGAGAACTGCTCGGCGTCGCCGGCGGGCGCCGCGCCGCCGGTGAGCATGGACGGATCGTCGAAGCTCGCCTGCTTAAGCAGCTCGTCGATCGCCGCCTGGTCGGCGGCGTCGCTTTCCGCCGGCGCAGCGGCACCGGCGGCGGCTACATCAACGGGTGGTTGTGCAGGAAACGTTTCTACGGGTGCGGCGGCGGGCGGCTGCTCTTCAGCCATGATTCACCATCCTTGGCGAAACAGGTCATTCATTACGCGATTGCCGATTTGCAAATGCCGACTGAAAAGGCCCGTCTCCGACGCGCCGCTGTTTTCAATCGCAGATCGGCGATCGCAAATCGCAAATTTAGTAGTCTGTCCGGAACGGGATGCATCGCGGCACCAGCACTTCGCTGATCATCTCTTCCCCGATGATCTCGTCGAGCTGATATTTCACTTGCCGCCGCAACGTTTCCAGCCCCGGTTCCGATCCGCCCCCGAGCTTCTCCGGATCGGACTGCGCAATGATCGTACGAATGCGGTCTTTAATCAAGGCGTCGCGGTCCTTGATTGTCTGTTTCACCTGCTCGCCGAATTCCTGCTTGGTGACCAGGTAGATGCTCACGTCATACAAGAACGTCCGCCCGGACAATTTGTTCGGCGCCTTGAAGTCCAGGACGTTGACCTCGATGGTCTTCTTCTTGTCGACGACACTCGCCTGGCTGTCGCTCCCGTGGCCGCCTTCGTCGAGGTGGGCGATATTGGCCGCTTCGGCGGTGGGCGCGCCGCCGCCGAGGAACTTGAACCCGGCGAAGAGCACGACCGCCTCGATCAGCATCACGCCGCCCATCAGCACCGGCGTCTTCGCGAGCAGCGCGCCCGCGCCCCCGGCTTTGGCGTCTTTCTTGTCAGCCCCGCCCGCGGGCGCCGCTTCAACCTTTTTCTCGGCTTTGTCCGACATGTGTCCGTGCCCTTCCCGTGTCCCGTTCCACCCATGTCCGCCCATGTCCAGTAACGCGGACCCTCGCGGACCCACGTCATCATGACTATCGGCAAACGGAAGCGCCCCCTTACGCAGAAACCGCGCTTTGCCAGCCGCCTTACATGGGCAACAGCGGCAACCGCGTTCACGCTCGGCCTCACACCTGTCCGATAACACACAGTTGACCCGTCTGCGCGTGTCCCGGTCCGTTGCCCGTCGTTGCTTGATAAGCCCCCCGACCGGTCTACAATCGACAGCACTTTCGCGAGCGCCCGACGTACTACCACTGTCTGGCTCTCGTGCGGTGCACGATAGTTTGTGGGCCGATGTGTTTGAATACGCGCCGGCCATCTAGGAGATGACATGTTTGAACGTTTCACGGATCGAGCCCGCAAAGTCATGGCGCTGGCGAATCAGGAAGCCCAGCGCTTCAACCACGAATACATCGGAACCGAGCACATCCTGCTCGGGCTGGTGAAGGAAGGCAGCGGCGTCGGCGCGAACGTGCTCAAGAACCTGGACGTGGATCTCCGCAAGGTCCGCCTCGAGGTCGAGAAGCTCGTGAAGAGCGGCCCGGACATGGTCACCATGGGCAAGCTCCCGCAGACGCCCCGCGCGAAGAAAGTCATCGAATACGCGATCGAGGAAGCCCGCAATCTGAACCACAATTACGTGGGGACGGAACACCTGTTGCTGGGCCTTCTCCGCGAGCACGACGGCGTGGCCGCTCAGGTGCTCATGAATCTCGGTTTGAAGTTGGAAGAAGTCCGGGAAGAGGTTCTCAATCTTTTGGGAGCTGGCGTGGAAAGCGAAGAAACCCAACCACAAGAAAAGCAAGGCGCCAAGGGCAAGAGCAAGACACCCGCACTGGACAGCTTCGGTCGCGATCTGACCGAGCTGGCCAAGGAAGGTCAGCTCGACCCCGTCATCGGGCGTAAAAACGAGATCGAGCGGGTCATTCAGATTCTCTGCCGGCGGCAGAAGAACAACCCGGTCCTGCTCGGCGAGGCGGGCGTCGGTAAGACGGCGATCGTCGAGGGGCTGGCCCAGATGGTCATCTCCAACACGGTGCCGGAGATTTTGCACGACCGCCGGATCGTCGTGCTCGATCTGGCGATGATGGTCGCGGGCACGAAGTACCGCGGGCAGTTCGAGGAGCGGATCAAGGCGGTCATGAACGAGGTCCGCCGGGCGAAGAACGTCATCCTGTTCATCGACGAGCTGCACACGCTCGTCGGCGCGGGCGGCGCTGAAGGCGCGATCGACGCGAGCAACGTGCTCAAGCCCGCCCTCTCCCGCGGCGAAATTCAGTGCATCGGCGCGACGACGTTCGACGAGTATCGCAAGTACATCGAAAAAGACGCGGCCCTGGCCCGGCGGTTCCAGCCGATCACGGTCGAGCCGCCCAACAAAAAGGACGCGGTGGAGATCCTCAAGGGGTTGCGCGACCGCTACGAGGCGCACCACCGCGTGCAGATACTCGACGAGGCGCTCGTCTCGGCTGTTGAAATGAGCGACCGCTACATCACCGGACGCTGCCTGCCGGACAAGGCGATTGACGTGCTGGACGAAGCCGGCGCCCGCATCCGCCTTCGCAGCATGACCAAGCCGCCGAACCTGGCGGAGCTGGAAGAGCAGATCGAGCGGCTGAGCATTCAGAAGGACGAAGCGGTCAAGAATGCCGAGTATGAGGAAGCCGCCAAGCTGCGCGACCAGGCTGAGGGGCTGCGTGCGAAGAAGGAAGACATGCAGCGGCAGTGGCGCGAGAAGGCCAAGGAAGTGGACGGCGTCGTCGATGAAGAGGTGATCGCCGAGGTCATCTCCAAGATGACGGGCGTCCCGCTGACGCGACTTGAGAAGGAAGAGGCCCAGCGGTTGCTGGAGCTGGAGAACGAGCTGCATAAGCGGGTGGTTTCGCAGGACGAAGCGATCAAGGCGATCAGCAAGACGATCCGCCGTGCCCGCTCCGGGCTGAAGGATCCGAACCGCCCGATGGGCTCGTTCCTGTTCCTCGGCCCCAGCGGCGTGGGCAAGACGCTGCTCTCCAAGGCGCTGGCCGAGTTCATGTTCGGGGATGAGGATGCCCTCATCCAGATCGACATGAGCGAGTACATGGAGAAGCACAACGTCAGCCGGCTGATCGGCGCCCCTCCCGGCTACGTCGGTTACGAAGAAGGCGGACAGCTTACCGAGAAGATCCGCCGACGGCCTTAGAGCGTCGTGCTGCTCGACGAAATCGAGAAGGCGCATCCCGACGTGTTCAATATGCTTCTCCAGATCATGGAGGAGGGCCATCTCACCGATAGC
>JBBSLV010000138.1:0-8745 GCA_038233535.1 Tepidisphaerales bacterium
CGGGCCGCAGCATTTCTTGCAGGGGCAGTAGGCCGTGACTTCCATCTCGATTGTCTTCAGCGCGGGAGCGGGGGGCGCCACGGGGACGATCAACTCGGGCACGATCAACTCAGGGACGATCACCTGCTCGACGATCTCCGGTGCGACCGTGGCAGCCGCCAGCTCGACGACCGGCTCTTCAACCCGCAGCGCGGGAACGGCCGTCACCGGGGACGCAACGTGGGTGACGGGGGCAATGTGAACGTCCTTCCCGTCATCATTCGACGCGGCCCGACCGACGACGGTGCCGGCGATGCCCAGCGTGAAGATCACGCAGACGGCCACTAAACCGCGGCGAATTTGGATCGAGGAAGTCAAGGGAGTCGATGTCATGATGAAAAGACGATACCCCGTCGCCACCGCCCGCGACTGAAAACATTCAAGCCCGAAGGGGGCTCTGGTCCGATAGTGACAACTGCAACTTCTATCCCGCCGCCGCGCCGTCGTCAAAGGGTGAAAAACGAGGATCGATATTCTTGGCCGCGCGACGCGCCGCGCGGCCGAGCGAGCGTGCGCGCGTGACGGATGTGAGGATTGTTGCCGCCGCGCAACAATTGCGCGTCCGGTTTCGATCCTGAAAATGCAAGCGTCTGCTGGAACGAGACAATGAAAATAGATCAGCGAGCGGCTCGAGCTCGCCCGGCCCGACCGTTCATGGCACCTCGGCGCGTGTGCATGGACAGGGTAGATTAGAATGGACGTGGGTGGATACTTTCGGTCCATAGTCCATGAACGGGCAGGACTTAGGCGATTTCGTATCGAATTGGCATAGTTTAGACACGCCGATCATTGAACCCCGCTACCGAAGCGGAAACGCGGTTTATGCCCGCCTCGCGCGCGATTCCCGCCCAAAGAGCGGGGTCACTTCTAAAAGCGTTCTGAAACCGCATTAACGCGTTCAAAACGCATTATCGGGCGAGCGAGGCAGAGGCGAAAAGGGAATCGCGCGCCGCAGAGAATCGCGCGCGTAAATAACGCGCTAACTCATCCCTAACCTTGGATCACTGCGGCAAAATGGCCGTTGAGTCCGCGCGTGGCGCATGCCTCCGCCAGCTGTTCATCGCTCAGCCGATCAACCCACAAATGAAGCTCCGCGCGCATGCGACGGATCGGGTCCGCCGCGCGCCGCCGAAACTCCCGCCGCCAGTTGTAAGTGGCCCCGCGGCTGATCTTCTTCCCGCGCGACCGCAGCCACACGTGCAGCGCGTCGAGTGTCGTCGCCCGCTCCGCCGCCAGCTGCTCGAACTCGCGCAGCTCATCGTCGTTGAGAACGTCGTCAATCCTGAAGTGTCGGGACATCCTTGCCCTCCTGTGGCGGCACGGCGCGGTGATGCTTCACGCGACAGAGCGCCGTGCAAAAAACAGCGTCGCACCGCTTGGCGACGAAGACGGTGTCGCACCAGACACATCGCTTAAACCGCTCGGACTTTCGCATCCACTTCTTGTGACGGGCGTATCCACGATCGCGGCAGCGCCGCCGACAGTATCGCCCGTGCGGGCGTGTGCAGTAGAACGGCCGACCGCACGTCCAACACTCCCGCTTGTAGCAGCCGATACTATCGTCGCGAAGCATCCGGTGTTGCCAGCGCAGGTTCTTCTGCCTCTGCGCCCGCTCCACCTTTAGCTTCTGCATTTCCGGAATCAAAAACGTCGTCGTGAACACGTCGGGGTCGCTCTCCGCGAGGTTCTTCAGCGCGTCGCGGTTGAACGTTTTGCACAGGGATTTCACGGCCCGCCGCGCTTCGCACAACTGCGGATCGCACCGGCGACGGCGTGTAACGGATCGTGGACGATCGTTGAGTGCGCTGGACATTCTGCGGGTCAAAATAGCGAGATCGATCGCGTAGCGCAAGCAAAAAATCGCGTCTCCCTTCCCGGCTTGGCGAGACGCCTCCGGGCTTCTGATCAGCGTAAATTTGCGCTGAACTCGTCTAACCAGTTGCACACGCGACCCTTGGACCGATACAATGTCGTCAGCCACGAACGGGCGCAGGCCCGAGCGCGTGCACGTTATCCAGGGACGGACGAGGTGCGAAGTCCCTGGACGTTTCCGACGACTCGCAACGTCGGCTGGAGGCACCCTTACGCTCCTGGCTGGGCATCTCGCGCCCAGACGACCGGATTCCGGCGTAGCGTACCGTCCCGGCCCCCGCGCTCCTCGAAGCGCTTCAACCGGAAGATGAACCCGTAGAACGTTCGCGGGTTCATTTTCCGGAATTGAAGCGCTTCGGAGCCACGGGATGGCCGCCGCCCTCAAAATCAAGCAAGCCGCGAAGGGTCCGATCGACCCATCCCTGCCGCGCGGTTTCCTCACCCGCCAGCCCGACGACACCGACGAAATCCGCGACGTGTGGGCACGCTACGTCGCCGATGACAACCCCCGCGACTTCCAGCGCCTCACGGAGTTCTACATGCCCATGGCCCATCGGCGGGCCATGATCATTTATCGGCGCAACGCCGACCTCTTCTCCGACGTTGACGACATGATTCAGGATGGCGTGCTCGGCCTGATGAGCATCATCCGCGGACAGAAGCGCAACCTCGTCACCACGCCGTTTTTCAAGTTCAAGCGGATGTCGATGGCGATCAACCGTTCCATCTGGCATGAGGCGGTCAAGCGCCGCTGGGGCGGTGAGTCGCGCCAAGAAAAAATGAAGGTGGTGCGGTCGGTCCGCGCACAACTCACGCTGGCGATGGGCCGCACGCCGGACGAAGCGGAGATGTTGCACGGTCTGCGGGCCATGATCACGAATCCCGGCATCTACGTCGGCGATGCACACATGATCGCGCGGTCGCAGCTCGAAAACCCGGACGAGCGCGCCAAGCTTCGCCAGTACCCCGACCCGACGCAATCGTCGCCCATCGAGCAGCTCCTCGACCGCGAGACGATCGCGCTCGCGATGAAGGATTTCAGCCCGAGCGAACAGGAGATGCTCAAGCTCCTGCTGGATGGGCACAGCAAGAAGCAAGTCGGCAAGCTCATGGGGATGCCGGAAGAGACTGCGCGGCGGCGCATGAACGGATTGCTTTGGACCGCGCGATGCCGTGCGGAGTTGGCCGATTACGTCGGCGTCGAACGGTCACAACATCCCCCGGTTAGGGACTCGCACCTCCCGCCGATCGACCTGATGCCGCCCGCACGGCGCGTCGCAATTTGAACCAACGAAAGGACCGGACCATGGCAATTAACGACCCACTCAAACCAAACCCGACGCCCGCGGCGGAGACTGCCCAGCCGCCGCGCACGGCGGCGGAGAAGATCACCGATTCGATTACCCCGAAATCGAATCAGCAGGAACCGCAGCAGCCGCCGCCGGCCGAGACGAACGCCGCCGCCGCCATGACGCCCGAAGGAATCGCGAATCTCGTCGCCGCCGCCATCACCCAGCGCGAGCTGGAGAAGCAGTCCGACAGCCAGCGGCAAGCCGCGAAGACGGCATTCGTGGGCAGCCCGGATCACGGCTTGGCCAACGTTCCGCCGCTGTACCAGGGGCAGCTGGGGAACGACCCGGCGAAGTGGCCGCAGGAGGCGGCGGTCATCCGAAAGCAGTTCGAGGACGATTGGGCAAAGGTCCAGGGCAGCAAGCCCGACATCGGCGGAATCACCCGAGACGGTGGCACGGTCACCGCTCGCGTCCCGGTGGCCGATCATTTGACGCCCGAGCAGAGGATCAGCGCCAGCCTGCCGTCGGCGAACGAACGTCGCGGGTAAGGAACGCGCGTAAACCAGCGCCTCGCGTAGCAGCGACGCGCACCGAAAAGGACGAAAACGACCATGGCCATTTCACTCATGAACCTCGCGGCGCAGACGGGCAAGCCGCTGCCGCAGGCGTTCGCGGAGCTGATCACGAACACGAGCGTGTTCAGCAGAATTCTCAACTTCATTCCGTCGCCGGGGACCGAGTTTCCCTATGGCGAGGTGGCGAGCCTGGGGAGCATCGCCTACCGCGCGATCAACCAGGACTATCCACAGGGCGATTACTCCGTCGTCAACCCCAAGAGCGAGCGGCTGTCCATCTTCGGTGGCGAGGTCCGCACCGATCACGTGTTGATCGAGCAGGGCGCCAAGATGAACGTTGACGCCCGCGGGAATGAGATCGCGCGACGCATCCGCCGCGCGGGGTTGTTCTTCGACAATGAGGTGATTGCGGGGAATGGGTTCAACGACCCAAAGGCGATCGTCGGTTTAAAGTACCGGCTCGCCGGCAACCAGGTCATCACTGCCGGTACCAACGGTGGGCAGCTCACGCTCGCGATGCTCAACCGGGCGCTCGATGCGGTTTACGGCCCCACCGCGCAGAAGAAAATCATCTGCAACCGCCAGGCCAAGCGAAAGATCAAAGACCTTCTGCTCAACGCCGCGGGCGGCGCGGCCGTGGCCGACGTGCAGGGGCTCGTGCCGAGCTACGAAGGCGCGGCGATCGAGGAGCTGGACGAGAACGGCGACGATCGCCCGATCCTCGACTTCAACGAGACGCAGGGCACCAGCAACGTCACGACCTCGCTCTACGTGGTTCGGCCGGGGCCGACGACGGACCGCGAGGCCATGCAGGGGCTGATCCTGGGCAACATGGTCGAGCGTCGCGGCGGAACCGATTTCGGCACGTACGTCCAGGACGTGGTGGAGTCGGCGATGGGCATCGGGCTGTTTCACCCGCGCTGCGCAGCGCGGATCAAGGGCATCCTCGCCCCGGCGTAAACGGGCCGTTCAACTGACCGTCGAACAACGATCGAACGCGAAAGGAATCGCACACATGAACTCATTCATTCCCGGCCCACCCGACGCTCAGCTGGAGCTTCAGGCGGCGGCCACGAAGACGGCCAACTTCAACGGCGCGTGGCTCGACCTGGGCTCGTCGTCCGCGCCCGGCGGCATCGGCATGCCGGTGGCCGGCGTCGTCAACGTCACGGCCGCGGACCGCGCCAACGGCGATGAGACGTACGCGCTGAAGCTGGAGCAGGCGGACGCGGACGCGAACGGCGCGGCCGACGCGGCGACGATCGAGACGTGCAGCGTGCCCGTGTCCGTGCCCGTCGCCGGCACGGCGGCGACGACGGGCATCGTGCTCGTGAAGGGGTTCGTCACCAAGCGTTTCGTGCGGCTCGTGCTCGCCGTGGGTGGAACCACGCCGAGCATCACGTACGAGGGGAACTTGAATCCGTAGCTCCGCGTTCTCCGAAGGTCGTCGGGCTCGCCATGACCCGACGGCGTGAGCGACCGCCGCGCGGGGCGGCGCGTGTGCCAAGGATGGCTCCGAAGGCACGCAAAGCCCCCGCGGCGGATTTTTGACCGGGGCGAAAGGATTGATCGCGTGAGCGGCAGCGTCGAATACGACAAGTTTTTAGCCGGGTTGCGGGCGATGCTGCCGCGATTCGTCGCGGCGGCCGAGCGCGCTGTGACGCTCACGGCCGAGGAGGTCCTGGGCGACGCGCAGGAGCTGGCCCCGGTCGATACCGGGGACCTGAAGGCGAGTGGCACTCGCGGCCCGGTGGAGGTGAACGGCGCAAACGTCTCAACCTGGATCGGCTTCAATACCGATTATGCCTTGTTCGTTCACGAGAACTTGACGTCGCATCACGACCAGGGGCAGGCGAAGTTCATCGAGATGCCGCTCCACCATCACGCGGCCCGCGGCTCACTTCAGCGGATGGCCCTGCGCGAAATGGAGCGTACCTGATGTTCAATCTTCCGGACCTGAATGCCGCCATCCAGTTAGATTTGAAACCGATGACGCGGCGTTTCGATGAGGCGCAGCGGGAGGCGCGCAACTTCTCTTCGCGCTTCAGCCGGCAGATGTCCGGGCTGGGCCGCGGCATCGCCGACGTGGGCGTGGAGATCGCGTCGATGGGCGCGAGGCTGGCGGCGGTGGGCGTCGGCGCGGGAGCGGCCGGGCTGGCGGGGCTGGCCGCGTGGTCTGTCAAGCTCGCGGCCGACGCCGAGCAGACGCAGGTTTCGTTCGGCGTCATGCTCGGCAGCGCCGAAAAAGCTAAGCAACTGGTGGCGGAGATCAACGCCTTCGCCGCGGCCACGCCCTTCCAGGTCACGCAGCTCAATGACGCGACGAAGAAACTGCTGGCGTTCGGCACGGCGCAGGACCAGATCATCCCCACCATGCGCACGCTGGGCGACGTGGCGGCCGGGCTTAACATCCCCATCGGCGAGCTATCGGAGCTGTACGGCAAGGCGCGGGTGAGCGGGCGGCTGATGGCCGAGGACGTCAATCAGCTCACCGGCCGAGGCATCCCGGTCATCCAGGAGTTCGCCAAACAGTTCGGCGTGGCCGAGAGCGAGATCAAGAAGATGGTCGAGTCGGGGCAGGTGAACTTCAGCCACCTTCAGACGGCGCTGGTGAGCCTCACCGGCGAGGGCGGCAAGTTCGCCGGGCTGATGGCGGCGCAGAGCGCGACGCTGGCGGGAAAATTCAGCACGCTGCGCGACGCGGTCGAACTGAACCTGACGGCGATCGGCACGATGATCACCGACAAGCTCGACCTGAGCGGAGCGATCGACGGCATCAGCGCGGGGATCTCGGCGATGGCGGCTTCGGCGATGCCGCTGCTGGGTGGCTTGAGCGGCGGGCTGGGCGAGAGCGGCGACGTGGCGACGCGCGTCAGCAACGCAGTGATGAGCGCGGCGGAGATGATGGCTACGGGGATCGCGCACGTCAATGACGGGATTCACCTGCTCATCGCCGGGTTCAAGGGCTTGCAACTCGGCGGCGTGCTGGCTTTCAAAGCGGTCATCGACGGCGCGATCGTGGCCGGGGACGCGATCGTTTCCACGATCAATCAATTCTCCGAATGGACCGGGGTGGAGGTCAAGAAGACCGGCATCCTCGACGGGCTGTCGGCCGGGCTGGCCGAAGACGCTGCCAAGCTGAAAACGTCGATGTCCGACGCCTTCGAAGTGTTCGACGAGGGCAACGGGCCGAAACGCGTGGCCCGGTTCTTCGAAGAGGTGCGGAACCAGGCGAAGAAAACGTCCGACGCGATGGCGGCGGGGGCGAAGCTCGACGCGCTTGGACAGGTCAGCCCGACGCTGGGCGGCGTGGGGTCGATCGTGACCGGCGCCGGCGGTGGGCTTGAGGGGTTCAAGAAGATGCTGGGCGACACGGGCGGGATGAAGATCGACGCGGCGGTGGAGATCGACGCCGGCGGGCTGACCACGGAAATGAAGGCGATGCAGGCCGACGTGGACAAGTTCCGCGAGAGCCTCAAGGGGCCGATCGAGCAGTACGACGAGGCGATCGAGCGGCTGCGGGCCTGGCGGGACGAGCAGCGGATCACGGAAGAGGAGTTTTCCAGGGGCGTGGCGGCGGCCAAGGACGGGCTGGAGAAGAGCGGGCCGAAGCAGCAGGAGAAAAACTTCGCCACGCAGCTCCCGGAGTTCATCCGCTTCGGATCGGCCGAGCACGAACGGCGGCAGTTTCAGGCACGGCGCGAGGCCGGGCAGCCGAACAAGGACGAGGTGCCCAAGCGCCAGCTCGACGCCGCACTGCGGCAAGAGGATTTGTTGTCGCTGATCGCCGAGCGACTGGATTTCAAGGTCGCTTGATGAACGCACGAACCACTATGGCAAGTGGGGGCCGCGGCTCGCACGCTGGCGCGTTTTGCGGGGTCGGGGAGGGTTCCGGGGCGTCCGGGGGCGTCTGCGGGCGTCCTGTGGCCGCTGGCGGGGTCTGTGGTTGCCGGGACAATCGGGGTGGGACGTGGACCGAATCAGCGGGCCGGGCGCTTGTCGCGGGGTTGCTGCTGCTGCTGGGCCTCGTGACGCTGTACGTACTCCACCACGGCCTGCGTTATCAGGGCGGTGCGCGTGATGCCGTATGGGCCAGCGATCCGATCGAGCTTGCCCAAGAGGTTGGTGCTCATGCGGATGTTGACCTGCTCTTTCTCCACCTTCTTTTGCGCCATAGTGCCGAGCATGTTGGCCGATCCTACCACAAACCCGCAAATCCGCTATACAAAACACGCCCATCGCTTGACGACGATATACAATCCTATACGCTGCGTTACAGCGGCCCGCCCGCCCCGCGTGAGTCGTGGCGTGTGCCGTTCGGAAAAGGCTGTCTCTCAGAGACAGGAGCGTGTGCAATGGCAAGTACCACAACAGCGCCCGATCGGGCGACGGCGGCGATGAAGCCGCGGCGGTTCGTTTTCGCGGGGGCGTGGGAACAGTACGAATCGGTGAAGCGCTGGCGGATCGCTCGCGAGCGCGTGACCGACTTGGCGACGCCCGCCAACCGCAAGCGGATCGCGGCACTGTGGGCCGCGGTGCCCGTAGCGGTCCGCCGCTGCATGGAGGCGAACGTCACCCCACATTTCGACCGCCGCGGCGGGCCGACGAACGGGTTCTACTGGCAGCTCCTGGGCGAGCTGGGCGAGTTCGCCCGCCAGGCCGAGCGGAACACGCGGCCCGGCCATCCGGTGCGCGACTTGTTCCAGGAGGGTTCCGTCTTCGCGACCGACCGCGCCGACGACGCGCCGCTGCCGACGTTGCGCGAGTTGATTGATCTGCTCGAGCGCTTCCACGCGTTGCCCGACGCGGCGAAGCGCGAGGCGATGAACGGCTGGCGTCCCTATGACCACGCACCGTTCCGATCCGAAGAGTTCGGCGGCGCGATGATCGAGATCGAGCGGTTCGGCGCGTACGAGCAGACAGAGTGCCACGCGTTGCAGCTCAGCGGCGGCGACGACTTCGGGCGC
>JBBSLV010000139.1:0-8742 GCA_038233535.1 Tepidisphaerales bacterium
CGCGAGATTGAAGCGTCGCTCGACCACCTGGCGCGTGTAGTCGTTGATGTCCCCGTCTAGTACGACGATCGCCGCGGGCGCGCCGCGATCGACGGAAGAGGGCGCCGTTGACGGCGCCGTTGCGCTCGTCGTGGCGACTGGCCGGGTCGCTTCCACCTGCGCGCGGGCGATTGCCACCGCGCCGATGAGGGTTGCGATGATTGTCGCGAGTTTGATCAGCCCAGCCCGTCGCATGTGAACAATCTTACACAGCCGGCCGGGGAAGGGAATGTCAGGCGCGTTATAACCTCGTGGCCGGTCTTGGTCAGCCGGACAAGCCGTTGCGACGGGGGTCGAGATACGGCTGCGCAGGGCTTTACGTTCCCGTCAACTGCCCGTCGATGGTCGCGATCTGCTTGGCGATCTCGCGGTCGTCCTTGCAGTCGCCGTCGACCGTGCGGACGGCGTGCAGCACCGTCGTGTGATCGCGGCCGCCGAAGTAGCCGCCGATTTCCTCCAGGCTGTAGCGCGTGTGCCGCCGCGCGAGGAACATGCACACCTGGCGCGGGAACGCGATGCTCTTGTGGCGTTTTTTCGACTGAAGATCGCTCAATCGCACGTTGTAGTACTTGGTCACCGCGTCGAGGATCTGCTGGATCGTGATCCGCTTCTGCTCGGGCGTGGCGCTTTCACCCAGCGCGGCTTTTGCCAGCTCCAGGTCGGTCAGTCCCGCCTGGAGCAAACTCATGCCCTGAATCTTGGTGATCGCGCCTTCCAGCTCGCGCGTGTTGTTTTCCACCTTGCCGGCGATGTAGCAGACGACGTCTTCGGGCAGCACGAGCCCGCGCATGCGGGCCTTCTTCTGCAAAATCGCCACGCGCGTCTCGTAGCAGGGTTTTTCAATCCGCGCGACCAACCCCCAGTTGAAGCGACTGACCAGCCGCTCTTCCAGCTCGGGAATCTCGCTCGGCGGGCAATCGGCGCTGAGGATGATCTGCTTGTGGCCCTGGTAGAGCGTGTTGAACGTGTGGAAGAACTCTTCCTGCGTGCGGTCGCGGCCAGCGAGGAAGTGGATGTCGTCGATCACCAGCACGTCGACGTTGCGGTAGCGGAAACGGAACTGGTTCATGTCGCCGGTCTCGACGGCGGTGATGAACTGGTTGATGAAGCTGTCGCAGGAGAGGTACAGAATGCGCGCATCCTGCTTGTTCTCCATCACCTTCTGGCAGACGGCCTGGAGCAAATGCGATTTTCCGAGCCCGACGCCGCCGTGGATGAACAGCGGGTTGTACGCCTTGCCGGGCTGTTCGGACACGGCCAGGGACGCGGCGTGGGGCAACCGGTTGCAGGGGCCGGTGACGAAGTTCTCGAAGACGTAATCGGGGTTGAGCGGCAGAGGCTGGTCGCCCTCGTTGTAGACCCCGCCGCGGGGGAGGTTCTCGCAGTGGAAGCTGACGGCGACGAGCCGGCCGGTGATCTGTTGCGCCGCCGACGTAAACGGTTGCTGGCATTGCCCTTGGCAGAAGTGGAGCTGCGCGGGGGTGGCGACGGTGGCCTGGATCACTCCGTTGGTCAGTTGCCGGGGGACCATCTGGTCGAACCAGACCCGGTTGAGGCTCGGGTGCTGGGTCCGCACGGCTCCGAGGATCTGCTGCCAGACGGAGGGGTCGAGCGGCGACGGTTCATTAGCGCGGCGTGGAGCAGTTCCCGCAAAACGAGTTGCGGAACCCGCCTCGCGCGGCGAGGGCGAGTGGGTCGTGATCATAGGGCGATTAACTTTTTATTCGAGACAGATCAGGCGACAGGCAACGCGCACGGTAACAACTACATCACGCCGGACAAAAATGTTCTCTCATCAGCGACAACGCCCGCCAACGCCCGCTGCGCAAGAAGCCAACGCCGCTGCGCGGGAAGCTCCAAATCACAAGAACCAAGAACCAAACAAGAACCAAAGGACCAGAAAAGAAAGCTCCAAACGCGGAGAAAAACGCGGAGGCATCCGTCTTCGTTTTCTTCTTTCGGTTCTTTTTTCGTTGGTCCTCGTTTGGTTCTTGGGATTTGGTTCTTGGAGCTTCCCGCGCAGCGGGCCGCGGCAGCTTAGGAAGTTTTTTCCGCACTTCCAGTCTGCGCGCGATTGGGAATCGGGAGTCCCAGCTCGGCCAGCACTTGTTTCAGGTCGCTCCATACCGCCGCTTTGGTTTCATACGTCGGGTTACGCAAGATGTAGGCGGGATGGAACGTCGGCATTAATTTTATTCCGCGCCACGCGCGCCACGTTCCGCGCGATTTGCCCATCGTCAACTTCGCGTCATTGGTCATGTACTTCAGCGCCGGCAACCCCAGCGTCACGATCACGCTCGGGCGAATAATTTCAATCTGCCGCTCCAGATACGGCGTACACGTCGCCACTTCGTCCGGCATCGGCACGCGGTTGTCGGGGGGGCGGCACTTCACGATGTTTGCGATGTACACCTGCTCGCGGCGCAATCCCATGCCGGCGATCATCTTGTCGAGCAGTTCTCCGGCCCGTCCGACGAACGGGCGCCCGGTGAGGTCTTCGTTTTCCCCGGGGCCTTCGCCGATGAAGAAGATCCGCGCATCGGGGTCGCCTTCGCCGAAGACGGTGTTCGTGCGCGTCTGACAGAGCCGGCAGCGGGTGCAGCCGCGGACCTCGTTGTCGTCTAACGCGAGCAGGCGACTGCGTTTCTCGTCGGGCGCGAGCAGGGGTGCGATAAACGGCTCGATCGAAGGCGGCGCCATCAGCCCCCCGCGCGGCGCCATCTCGTTGGGCGCGGAAACGGCGGCGAGCGAGCCGGCAGTCGGCTCGGCTTTTCGCGGGGAAGCGGGAATCAAAGCCGTCGGTTCGACGCCTTCCTCAATCGTGATCGCTTTAGCGCGCATCGCACCCGAAGCGGGCCCCGCAACCGATGCGCCAAGCCCCAGCGCCCGCTCGCTCCTCAGCCAGAGCCTCAGTCGATTTTTCGACCCGCTGTCCATCTGTGGCCGAGACTGTACTCCCAGATTCTCGCGCGACAACCGGCGAGTTGTCGCACATGCCGCGATCATGCGACGTACGTGCCGCATCACGATCACGTCGCGCGAAAAATTTCTCGCCCGCACGTCGAACCCGCGCTTGACTGCCGCGTAATACACTTCACAATCGTCCGCGTGAGAAAAGCCACCACGCCCCGCAATGGCGGGTGCTCCCCCGGTCAGCGGGGCAAGCACACCGTAGTTGGGCGCGGTGGTTTTTTCGTTGGTCCGTTGTGACCCGGTTCGTGTTAGACAAAACAAGCACCGACAACATCCGCCCCTCAAAGGAGCCGCCCATGGCGAACGAAGCAAACCTCAACGTCAAACCCCTCAAGGCCACCCACGCCAAGGACAAGCAGAAGTTCCTTAAGGGCGGCGTCGTGCGACACATCGACGTCACGAAGCACGCGGGCATCGTCCCCATCGTCGAGGCCATGCAGCACATGGCGTTCAGCTCGCGCGACCTCCACCGCGCGGCCGACATCTACGACCGCATGTTGCGCGATAAAGAGTGCGGCGTGATCCTCACGCTGGCCGGGTCGCTCATCAGCGCGGGGCTGAAGAAGGTGTTCGTTGACATGATCAAGAGCAACATGGTCGACGCCATCGTCAGCACCGGCGCCAACATGGTCGACCAGGATTTCTTCGAGGCCCTCGGCTTCAAGCACTACATCGCCGGCGAGGAACTGAAAAGCGGGCTGTACGACAACGAGCTGCGCGAGCACGCGCTGGACCGGATCTACGACACGCTGATCGACGAGGAAGAGCTGCGCCTCTGCGACGAGACGACGGGCAGGATCTTCGATGAGCTTGAGCCGCGCCCGTACAGCAGCCGGGAGCTGTTCCGCGAGTTCGGCGCGTACCTCGAGCGCAGCGGCGGACCCGAGTGCGAGGACAGCATCATTTACGAGGCGTACAAGCGCGACGTGCCGATTTTCGCCCCCGCGTTCAATGATTGCTCCGCCGGCTTCGGTTTGGTCGCCATCGCCGCTGCCGCTGCGGGCAGGGGGGGCGATCAGCCGCACATGACCTGGGACGGGGGCAAGGACTTTTACGAGCTGACGCAGATCAAGATGAAGTCGAAGGACACCGGGCTGTTCATGATCGGTGGCGGGGTGCCGAAGAACTTCACGCAGGACATCGTGGTCGCCGCCGAGGTGCTGGGCGTGGACGCGCCGATGCACAAGTACGCCGTGCAGGTGACGGTCGCCGACGTGCGCGACGGCGCGTTGTCCAGCTCGACGCTGAAGGAGGCGAGCAGTTGGGGCAAGGTGGAGACGGTGTACGAGCAGATGGTCTACAGCGAAGCGACGCTGGCCGTCCCGCTCATCGTGGGCTACTGCTATCACAAGGAGTCGTGGAAGCAGCGCACAGGCAAGCGATGGAACCAACTGCTCGAGCAGCCGGCGGCGGCTGTCGCTTAGCGCCGGCGTGGTCCGCTCAATGAGAGACCAATCTCAAGGCTTCCGCAGGCACTGCCCGCGGGAGCCGTTTTTATTGGCCGTGGCTGGCTCGCCCGTCCCCGGATCGTTTAACCCCAGTCGAACCCGTTCCACAACCTTGTCGAATTCTGCCGATAGTGGTCGCGGGCATGCGCGCACGCGAGGAACCTTTATCGCGCACGCCCCCGCGCAGCAGCAACACGTGAGTGAGGTCTTCATGTCGTCGACGGACGCGACGATTCATTGGCTGGCGGAGTTCGCCGACGCCGTTCGCATGCGCGATTACGCGCGCGGGCGCGGCATGTTCGCGCCCGAAGCGATCGGATTCGGCACGATCGCCGAACGCGCGGTCGGGCTGGACTGGCTGGTGAACGACCAGTGGCGCCCCGTCTGGACGGCCACCCGCGGGTTCGCGTTCGATCTGGCGACGCTCGCGCAAGGCGGGGAAGAGCCGATCTATTGGGCGGCGGCGCAGTGGTCGTCGTTCGGCCGGGACGGCGCGGGGTTCGAGGTCGAGCGGCGCGGGCGGGCGACGATCGTGCTCGCGCGGCGAGACCGTCGGTTGCTGGCGGTGCACACGCACTTTTCGTTTGTCCCGTCCGGCGTCATCACACCCTCGCCCGACCTGGTCCCCGACGCCGCGCCCCTCGCGGCCACTGCCAATACGACCATCGGCGGTTCGGCCGTCGCCGGGGCGGCGGGACGGAGACAATGATCTGCTTTTTCGTCACCGAAGCCCATCGCTACACGCTCGACGAATACCTCCGCGCGTGGGCCCGGGCGTTGGGAAATCACTGCATCATCGCCTCGTACGAATCCCTTCCCACGCGCCGCTCGCTCTCGGCGCGAACCTTCATCTTCACCGATCTTGAACGGCTCACGCCGGCGCAGTGCGACGCCGCGGAACAACTCGCCCGGCGGATCGAGTCGGCGGGGGCGCGGGTGTTGAATCGCCCGAACCGCGTGCTCCGGCGGTTCGACCTGCTGCGGGCGCTGCACGACGCGGGGCGAAACCCGTTCAACGGTTATCGCGTCAACGGCGCGGCGATCAATTGCCGCTTCCCCGTTTTCGTGCGCGAGGAGAACGAGCATTCCGGCGCGCTCACGCCGCTGCTGAAAGACGGCGCCGAGTTGGACGCGGCGCTCGCGCAGCTTCGCGCCGAACCGAGCCGTCGCGCCGCAAATCTGCTGGTCGTCGAATACTGCCAGACGCGCGGCGCGGATGCGCTATATCGCAAATACTCCGCCATGCGCGTCGCCGATCGGCTTGTGCCGCGCCACGTGCTGTTCAGCGATCAGTGGGTGGATAAGTCACCCGATGTGGTCACCGACGCCGGCCTCGAAGAGGAGCGCGCTTTCCTGCGCGCGTTTCCGCACGCCGGTGACACACGGGCGGCGTTCGAGCTGGCGCGGATCGATTATGGCCGCATTGATTACTCGTGCGTGGACGGCCGGGTGGTGACGTGGGAGATCAACACGAATCCTGTCATCGTTCCGCTGCCGGAGAAGTGCGACCCGCGGCGGCTGGAGGGACAGGCGAACTCGTCGTGGCAGGTCAGCGAGGCGCTGCTGGCGCTGGACGGGCCTGACGTGAGGGTCTCGCTGGCCAAGCTGCCGCCCATCGGCGCGGTTCACAGGCCGCTGCAATGGATGGCGCTGAAGTCGGGCGCGCGCGTCTGGCGCGCGATCTCGCGCCTGCCGCTGGCGGGGCGGGCGGTCGGGGCGTTGAAACGATCCCTGGATCTCGCGGCTCAGCGCGCCTGACGCCGCGCCTCGGCCGCGCACGCTGAAGCGTGCCGCGCTACGCCCCGGGGCGTAGCGGAGGGCGCTTTGCGACCGTAGTGGAGTTCGGGGATTCTTTTGCCTCGAAACGGATCGCCTGGGTGAGGCGCATCATTGCGGCGCGTGCCCGTTGTTCAGCAGGTCGAGCAGGTGATGGAAATCCAGGGGCTTGCGCAGGTATGCGACGGGGTGATCGCGGAGGAAAGCGCGGATGCGGTCGCCCTCGGCGGCGGTGATGAGAACGGTGAAGGTGCCGGGCCGCGATACCTCCAGGCGCTCGGCCAGTTCCAGGCCGCTCATGCCGGGAAGGTCGACGTCCAGCAGCGCGATATCGACGGTGTCGTCCAGCGCCAGGAGCCGGAGCGCTTCCTCTGCCGATCCGGCAGCGACCGTTTGGTAGCCGCAGGCCGTCAGCAGCAGCGCCAATGCTTTACGCGACACGCGCTCGTCTTCGACGATCAGCACGTGGTTTTCAACCAGCGACGGATTGGAGCGGTCACATCCCTGCATAACCAGCGTTGAGCAATGAAGATGCCACCGCATCAACGTCGGCTCCATGTGCCATGTTGGCATGGCGTTACGACGCCGAATGTTGCTCGCCTCACCAACGCAGCCAGCGCTGCTCGCCCAACTGCGGCTCGGCCTGCTCGAAACGACAGATCGCTATACGACATTCGGTCCCATGCCCAGAGCACCAACCGACAGGTTGGGCACGCTTTCCATCCCGTCGCGGCGCAGCTAGTGTGACCGTTTGGTCCGATTGTTCGGACGTGGGGAACGCGGGAGAGAATTTCAATGACGCCGACAGAGCCATCGAGCAGCGCCCGCCGGGCGCGGTATTCGCGGTCGCAGTATCGAGCGCAGAGCCATGATGCCGGCCACGCCGCGGAGGAGCACGTTCCGGATGAGTCCGGCCCTTCGCATCACGCGCTGGCGCCGCGCGGGCCCGCGTCGGTCGTCACGACGCAGGAGGGGCTGAGCGAGCTTATCGCCCGCCTGCGGGAGGCTGGCAGCTTCGGCTACGACAGCGAATTCATCGGCGAGCTTACCTATATCCCCAAGCTGTGCGTCATCCAGGTCGCCAGCGCCACGCGTGTCGCGCTGATCGATCCGCTCGGGGAACTCGATCTGCGCCCGTTCTGGGAATTGATTGCCGACCCGGCCGTCGAAAAAATCGTGCACGCGGGGCAGCAGGACATCGAGCCCGTCCACCGCAACATCGGCAAGGCGGCGGCGAATATGTTCGACACGCAGGTCGCGACGGGATTCATCGGCATGGCCTATCCCGTCGCGCTGGGCAAGCTCGCGGCGGAGCTGGTCGGCGTGCGGTTGGGCAAGGCGCTGACCTTCAGCCACTGGGACCAGCGGCCGCTCTCGCCCATGCAGCTGCGCTATGCCGCCGACGACGTGCGCTACCTGCCCGCGCTGCGCAGCGAGATCGGGGGGCGGTTGGAGCAGACGGGTCATGCGGCGTGGGCGAAGGCGGAGTCCGAAGCGCTGTGCGAGCCGTCGCAGTATGGATTCAACCCCGAGACATATTGCCACCGCGTGCGCGGCGCGACCTCGCTGCCAGTGCAGGGGCTGGCGGTGCTGCGCGAATTGACGATCTGGCGCGACGGGGTGGCGCGCAAGCACGATGTCCCTCCGCGCGCTTATCTGAAGGACGAGGTGTTGCTGGACCTGTCGCGCACCCCCGTTAAATCGGTCGAGCGGTTGGGAAAAATTCGTGGCCTCCCGCGTCCGGTCGAGCACGAAGACGGCGATGACATCATCGCCGCAACGCTGCGCGGCCTGGCCACGCCGGCGGGAAACCTCCCGGCAATCCGGACGTTCGAGCTCTCGCCCGTCGAGCGCTTTCGCGTCGACGCGCTGTGGGCGGCGGCGCAAGTCATGTGCAGCGGGCGCTCGATCGACGCGGCGCTGGTGACCAGCCGCAACGAGATCGGGGAGTTCTATCGCGCGATGACCAGCGGGGAGGATCTCGAATCGCTGGATCTCTTCCAGGGCTGGCGACGCGAGGCGCTGGGCGAGCCGCTGGCAAAACTCATGCGCGGCGAATCGCAGTTCGGCCTGCGGTGGGTGGATGGAACGCTGAGCGTGTCGCCTTAAGTGGTAGGTGGCATGGGGTGTCTGGCCCATGTGGTGCGTGTACTCACGCACATCGAGCGCAGCTTGATTCGACAACCGCGGAGCGGCTCTTTTGGCTTTGGTGGCGGAGAAGGATCGCTCCGCGATTGCTTGTCGCGGCTGCGCTGCGAGCGTGTGAGTACACACGCACATGGGCGGGACGCCTCAAGTTTATACATATTGTCGCCGTCGTGCTCCCTGGGCGCCGGCTACCAGCAGTTGGAGTTTGGTCCAGCCGCGCCACAATACGAGCCATCCCGGGGAGCCGTCGTGCTTGCGATTGAGGTGTCCGCCCAGTTTGCCCAGCGCTTTGAAAAAGTCATGGACGTTCAACTCGCGAACCTCGTTGAATCGCCAGAGGCTGACCGCCTCGACGTAG
>JBBSLV010000140.1:0-8697 GCA_038233535.1 Tepidisphaerales bacterium
ACATGTATCCCGGTTACCCGTTCTATCTCTGATATGACTCAACGTTTGGCCGCCTCGGGTGGCTGTGGAGGCGCGCAGATGACAAGCCAATTCGCTGGGGGAAGTCGTGGTCGCATGATATGTGCATCGCTTACGGTGCTGCTCATCACGATGGCGCCGCACGTGCTTCAAGCCCAGCCAGCGCCGCCACCCACGCCACCGCTGGGTGAACGACATGCGAAGCTGCCCCCGACGCTCACCGTCACGGGGGACGGCGAGATATCCACCTCGCCGGACCGCGCCGTTGTAGAGTTGGGCGCCGTCGCGCAGGCGGAGCAGGCGTCGGGGGCGCAGGAACAGGTGAACGCCGTCATGCAGGCGGCGATCAAAGCGATCCGCGAAGTGGGCATCGGCGACAAGATGATCAGCACCGTGGGAATCTCGCTGAACCCGGTTTACACCGATCGGCAACCGATCCCGCTGGACCGGGAGTCTCCACCCGACCCGCGCATCACCGGCTACCGCGCCGGCAACCGTGTGCGCGTCGTCATCGACGACCTGAAGCAGGTCGGTGACGTCATCGACGCGGGGGTGAAAGCGGGCGCCAATCAGGTGGAAAACCTTTCGTTTCAACTGAAGGACGACACCGCCGCGCGGCGCGAGGCGCTGACCGAGGCCGCCGGGCAGGCGCGCGCCAAGGCGGACGCGCTGGCGTCGGCGATGGGTTTGCAGATCGAAGGGGTGTTGGCTGTCAATGAGGGCGGGACGGACGTCTTTCGTCCGCGCATGGAATTGGCGACCGCCGGCATGGCCGTGCGGAACTTCGCCACCCCGGTGCAGCCGGGGCAGGTTGACGTTCAGGCGTCGGTGACGATCACCTACCGCGTCTCGCCGGCCGCGGGTGGAGCGGAAAAGTAAAGGATTTTGCTGATGTTTATCCACGTCCAGGCAAGGCGGTGTTTGTGGATCCTCGGGTTGGCGATCATGCAGTTCAACTGCGACAAGGGCGAGTCGATGCGCCGCCCAACCGCAACGCCAAGCGGTGCGCCCGCCACCGCGACCCCGCCCGCGCCCGTGCCCACGACCGCTCCCGCGACCACCCGCTCCGCCGCCGAGGCGCGGTCGCTCGAACAGAAACTATACGGAACATGGATCGCCAATGACGTGGACGCCAAGCTCGGCCAGGTGAAGGTCAAGCTCACCTTTCGACAGGAGGGGCCGATGAAACTTGCCGCCTGGTCCGACATTCCCTTCGTCGGCCAGGTACGCGACAAGACGGCAACTTATGAAGTCAACGGCAACGTCATTTCGTCCGGCGCGATCCGCGGGGGAACCTCGGTCGAGTACTGGTTCGAAGGAGACGACCTGATCATCCGGTACAAAGATGGGAAGACCGTGCGCTTCGATCGCCAATGAAACCCGTTACACTCTGCCAATGGCATCCGGTTCAAAGGTCGCGATCTATGCCGCCGTCGGGGGAAACCTGCTCATCGCGGTGGCGAAATTTCTCGCCGCGGGGGTGACGGGCAGCTCGGCGATGCTGTCGGAAGGCATTCATTCCCTCGTGGACACGGGCAACGGGCTGCTGCTGCTGCTGGGCATCCGCCAGAGCAAGCGGCCGGCCGACGCCACGCATCCGTTCGGGCATGGCAAGGAGCTGTATTTCTGGTCGCTCGTGGTGGCGATCATGATCTTCGGCGTGGGCGGGGGGATGTCCGTCTACGAGGGCATCCTGCACCTGCTGCATCCATCGCAACTCGGCGACCCGACCTGGAGCTACTGGGTGCTGGGCATCGCGGCCGTCTTTGAGGCGGTGGTTCTCGTGTTTGCGGTCAAGGCGTTCCTCGCGATCAAAAAAAAGGACATTGGCGTCTGGGAAACCATTCGCACGAGCAAGGATCCGACGGTGTTCACGGTCATGTTTGAAGACATCGCCGCGTTGATCGGGCTGCTCGTAGCGTTTGTGGGGGTGTGGCTGGGCCATCGATTCAACAACCCGTATCTCGACGGAGTCGCGTCGATCGTGATCGGGCTGGTGCTGGCGTCGGTCGCCATGTTGCTGGCCGTCGAGAGCAAGGGATTGCTGGTCGGCGAGAGCGCCAGCCTCGCGCAGGTGAACAGCATCCGCGAGCTGGCCGAGGCGGACCCGGAGATCCGCTGTGTCGAGCGCCCGCTGACGATGCACCTGGGCCCGCACGACATCCTCTTGAGCCTGGGAATTCGGTTTCAACGCAGGCTGGGAGCACAGGATCTGCGCGCGCTGATCCACGGCATGGAGAAACGAATCCGCGGCGCTCATCCGGATGTGAAGCACATTTCCATCGAAACCCGTTCGCTGACGGAAGACTCGGAGAACGGGCAGCACGGCGCGGAGGATTGCGCCGATGGGCCGGAAAGATAGCGAGCCGCTCCATCGTCACACGTCGAACGAAATCCCCTGCGCCAGCGGAAGATCCTTCGAGTAGTTGACGGTGTTCGTCACCCGCCGCATGTAGGTTTTCCATGCGTCGGAGCCCGATTCGCGGCCCCCGCCGGTGACTTTTTCCCCGCCGAACGCGCCCCCGATCTCGGCGCCGCTCGTGCCGATGTTGACGTTGGCGATGCCACAGTCACTGCCCGCGGGGGACATAAAACGCTCCGCCTCGCGCACGTCGGTGGTGAAGATGGCGGACGAGAGACCCTGCGGGACGTCGTTGTGGATGGCGATGGCTTCTTCAAGGTCGTCGTAGCCCATGACGTAGAGGATCGGGGCGAAGGTTTCCTCTTTGACGATCGGCGCATCCGGCATGATCTCGACCAGCGCGGGCCGGACGTACGCCCCACCCTTGGGGACGCCTTCGGTCACGCGATGCCCGCCGTGGACGGTGCCGCCGGCCTGCTTCGCTTCCTCCAGCGCCTGGTTCATCGCGTCGGCCGACGCGCTATCAATGAGCGGGCCGATGAGCGTTCCCGGCGCCGTCGGGTCGCCGACGGGGAACCGGTCGAACACCTTCTTCAAGCGCTCGACGAGCTGTTCGCGCACGCTTTCGTGAACGATCAGCCGGCGCAGCGTGGTGCAGCGCTGGCCGGCCGTTCCCGCGGCGGCGAAGACAATCGCCCGCGTCGCCAGTTCCAGGTCGGCCGACGGGGAGAGGATCATGCCGTTGTTCCCGCCCAGTTCGAGCAGCGACCGCCCCAACCGCTTCGCGACCGTCTGCGCCACGGCCCGTCCCATGCGCACCGAGCCCGTCGCGGAGATCAGCGGCAATTGTTCCGACGCCGCCAGCGCTTCGCCCACATCCGCGCCGCCGATCACGACGCACGAGATGCCCGGCGGCACTTGCGGCATGTCGGCCATCACCTCGGCCACAATGTTCTGACACGCGATGGCCGTCAGCGGCGTCTTCTCGCTCGGCTTCCAGACGACCGGATCGCCGCAGACCCACGCGAGCATCGCGTTCCACGCCCAGACGGCGACGGGGAAGTTGAACGCCGTGATCACCCCGATCGGCCCGAGCGGGTGGTACTGCTCCATCATGCGGTGGCCGGGGCGCTCGCTGGCGATCGTCAGCCCGTAAAGCTGTCGGGAGAGCCCGACGGCGAAGTCGCAGATGTCGATCATCTCCTGCACTTCGCCCAGCGCCTCCTGCGTGATCTTCCCGGCTTCAAGGGAGACGAGCGTGGCGAGATCGGATTTGCGCTCGCGCAGCTTCTCCCCCACGCGCCGGACGAATTCGCCGCGCCTGGGCGCGGGGACGTTGCGCCATATCTTGAACGCTTCGGACGCGGCTTCGATGACCGATTCGACGTCGCGGGGAGTCGCGGTCGCGATCTCCGCAAGGACGCGCCCATCGATCGGGGACTTCACGATGAGCGGTTTCCCGCTCGTCGCGCGCCACTCGCTGCCCACGGCGGAGCCGGTGGGCTTCGGCGGAACCCTCAACGACCTCGGAATGACTTTTGACATTTGCGGAACCTCACGCTTGTCGTCCTGAGTCCTCACGTGGCTGCGCCGCACCCGCGAGGGATGAAAGAAATTGGAACAGTAGAGTAGGGAGCTGAATGCCCACGCGGACGTTCAGTTCTCTGCTCTATTGTTCATCTGCGGCTGAGCAATCCAAATTTTTTCGAGCAATCCGGCGTACTCCTGCCCGATTGCGCGAGGCCGGCCATCATCATGATGATCGTGAGCGCGGCCCGGATCAGCTCCCAGGCTCATGGGTCTTCACCTCGCCCATCACGTCGTCCACAGAGATTTCGTCGAGCGCCGGCCGGTGCAGCACGCGCACGCGCGGCCCCATCGGCTTCCACACGGCGGGGTTCGTTGGTCCGAACAGCGCGACCGTCGGCAGCCCCACCACGCCCGCGAGGTGCGACGGGCCGGAGTCATTGCCGATGAACAGCGACGCCGTCCGCAGCTGGTTGAACAATTCGACGTACGTCGCCGGCCGGCGCACGGGGCTTCCCGCGGCCTTCTCCAGCGACGCGATCTGCGCTTCCGTAAACCGCTCGCGCTCCACCTCGCCGATGATCACGCGGACTTCCCGCTTCTTCCGCTTTAGTTTCTCGATCACTTTTACGAATCGCTCGACCGGCCAGCACTTCTCGCGCGACCCGCTGCCGGGATGAACGATGACGTCGCCGTCGTGCGACCGGCCGGTGCCGATGCCGCGAAGGTTGATCGAGCGCAGCATCTGCTCGACTGCCGACTTCATCGCCGGCAAGGGCACGAGCTGATCGATCAGGTGGTGACTGGCGTGCTTCGCGTAGTCGGCGGGTGGTGTGGGTTGGAGGGAGAGGAGCTGCGCTTCGGGGGCGCGCTTCGCGAAGGCATCCTCCCCCGCCATGAAGGTGTAGATCGTGTGCGCCGATTCGAGCATCCGCGCCGGCCGATCGGGGAGATGAGCGTCGGGCGTGAACAGCCCATGCCACCCCTGCTCGATGTCGTGGGACTCCACGTGCAGCGCCAGCTCCGCCAGCGATCCCTTCGAGGCGTGCGTGACGACGATGATGCGGCTCTGTGGGTGCAGCCGCCCCAGCGCCATGACCAGCGGCCAGGTGAGCACGAAGTCGCCCAGCGCGCCGGCGTGAAAGATCAGAACGTTTCGGCGGAGCATCGCGGGCATGGCACGCATTTAACCATGCGAGGGCGCTCTTGTCCCTTCTCCCGGACGCCGGGAGAAGGGACAAGCGCCACGTCCTTATCGCCCGGTCGTCATGTAGACCGTGATGATCGCCTCGTACACGTCGGGCTTGGGCTCGGCGGCCTTGCGCTTGGCCTCTGCTTCGGCCGCCTTCTGCTTCGCGGCGGCCTGCTGGGCGGCGGCGGCGGGATCCTGCTCCGCGGCGGCGGGCTGCGCTGCGGCATCCTGCGCCTGGCCCGCCTGCTGCTGCCCTTGCGGCTGTTGCGCTTGTTGCTCCGGTTGCTTCGGCTCCGCCTTGCGTACGCCGTAAACCATCACGCCCGGCTGCTCGGTGATCTTCTCGATCTGCGCGTCCTCCTGCCCGCGCCGCGCGATCAGGACGATCCGCTTCGCCTGCCCCGCCTGCTCGCCCTCGTGGACAACGGTGCGCTTGCTCGCGTTTTCACGATTGAACAGGATTTCCTTGTCCTGCTGCGGCGCATCGGGGCTGCTGACCAACGCCATGATCTTCGTCTCCGTCGGCTGCTGCCCATACAGGACCGCAATCACCGGCGACTGGTGCTGATCGACCTCGATCGTCTGCGCATTCTCCCGCGTGCGCACCGAGGCAGTGCCGACGGCCTGCTGCTCCTCGCCTTGGCCTTGCTGCTGGGCGGGCGCGGGGGAAACGACGAAAAGACCACACGCGACGCACGTCGCGAAAGACACGAGGGAACGATTCATGAGCGGACCTCCCGAGAAAAGGGTGAAAGCGCGAAGGTAGCTCCGCTGCGTCAAACTCGTCAGCGCGAAAAAAGTGCGAATGGGGCAGCGATGTCCCCTTTTCGCCCCCATTTTTATTCCGTCCCTAGTTTGATTCCAATTCGAGCGACTTAAATCGCCGTAACGACATGTTTGCGTTGATCGGGCGGGACCAGCGGGTTAGATTCAGCCGCATGGGCAAACGGCGGAAGGCGGGGACGACGAGCGCGAGGCCGGGCCAACTGGCGGGTGCGCCCCATCGGGCCCCCTCCACCCCCGGCAAACCCTCCTCCCTCCTCGACACCCGCGTCGTCTACTGCGGCGACAACCTCGAACAACTCGCCAAGCTGCCCGATGCCTGCGTGGACCTGATCTACATCGACCCGCCGTTCAACTCCAACCGCAACTACGAGGTGTTCTGGGGCGAGACGAAGGAGAAACGCAGCTTCGAGGACCGCCACGCCAGCATCTTGCCTACCATTACTTCCAACACGGAGCACCCACCGGCATGGCACAGGAAGAACTGACGTGGCCGAAAGCAATCACCAGGGTATTGGGCGCATCCGCGACACCATTGCACTACAAGGAAATCACCGAGCGCATCATCGCGCAAGCACTCCGTAAGTCGCTCGGCGCCACGCCCGCGGCCACTGTAAACGCGCAACTCGCTAATTCGATCAAGCACCAGGGTGCCGCGTCGCCGTATGTCCGGGTGGCAAAGGGCACGTTCGCGTTGCGCGGGACGGCGCCCGGCGTCACCATCGTTCCGCCCAAGCTTACGCCCGACGTCGTCGAATCGGTGGAGACGGAGGAGCAGTACGAAATCGTTACGTCGTTCGGCGTGTTCTGGCGACGGAATGCTGTGGAGTGGATCGCAACTCCGAAGTTGCTCGGCATGCAGGAGATCGGCGCGACGCCCGTCGACTTCAACAAGCAGTTGGGAATCTATCTGCTTTACGACGGGCGCGAGGTGATCTACGTCGGCCGTTCGACCGACCGGCCTATCGGCCGGCGGCTCTTCGAGCACACATTCGACCGGATGTCGACGCGATGGGATCGATTCTCGTGGTTCGGACTGCTCCCTGTATCTGAGGCTGGCCAACTCGGATCGCTGCCAGATGACTACAAGGCGGCTACGATCATCCCCGCGCTGGAGGCGATCCTGATCGAAGCGATGGAGCCGCGCCAGAACCGCAAACGGGGCGACGACCTCGCTGCGGTCGAGTACATCCAACGCGTCGACCCGGAGATCGAGAAGAAGCGGATCAAGGCGACGCTGGACGCCGCGCTGAATAAGCTTTGATCCCGGCCACCACAAGGTCGGCCGTCCCGACATCGACCAGTTCGAAGCCGTCATGGAACGCGAAGGAGAAGGCGGCCGCCAACGCGGCTTCTTCGTCAGCTTCGGCTACACTAAAGACGCCGAAGACGAGTGCGCCGCGTTCTACAAACGAACCAAGCGAATCATCAAGCTCCTGACCGTGCAGGAGATTCTGGATGAGGAGCATGTGCAGAAGATGTAATTCCTAATGGGCTTAACAATAGCCGGATAGGGTGGGCGTATTTCGCCCACCGTTGTCCTACCGCTTTGGCGGTGTATCCGGCAGCGTAGCTCCTGAGCGGCTGAAAGTTCGGACGATTTGATAAACGGCAGCAAATAGGAAGGACACAATTCCGACCGCGATTCCCACACCTTGGGAAATCTTCCACCATCCGTCATTCCAGCTGGCAAAGACGCCAATTATCACCGTTGCGGTCGCCATGATGGCAGTAGCGACGCCGTCCTTAATTCTGTCCGATCTGGTAGCGGCCTTTGCAAGCGAGACGATTGTGTCGTGTAGTGAATGGAGTACAGCGTAGTCCGTCTTCAGGTCGCTCGCCTCTTTACGCCATTTCTCGCAATCGGCGGCGCAACGATCGCGCTCACCGCGAACGATATCAAGGTGTTTCTCAAGCCTTTTTTCTGACCGACGCTGCTGTAATACGTTGCGCTTCGCCGCAGATAGATCTAATTCCTCTTCAATCGCGTACTCGTCCGGTTCTGTCGATGGCTCCTGTGCCGGACCGACGACCGACGCGATCGCAGCAGCATCCGGAATGTTCTGGGGTTCTTCAGCCACACTCACCTAAGCGGGCACGGGAGCCATCTGCGACGTAAAATACTGCTGGATGAGCGGCTCCGGTATAGTGCAACCTCTCGGAATACCCGCGGGAAACTGGTCGGCAATTTGCCTCCAGGGTGTTCCGGGCTCGTGCGTCAGGTTTGACAACTGGACGCCCGTATACCGGCCATACTGATTCCATACCTGGTCAAGAAACCGCTGCGTCCATCCGGTTGCATCCTCAATCTGAGGTTCAATGACTTGAACGTTTCCATTCTCAGTCATCTCGAAATCGCGGGCCTTTCGCGTGATCGGTTTACTGCCGAATTCAGCGAATTCTCGGTACAATGAACCGAAGACAGGTCCCCACCGCCAAACTTGCACCGGCTCGCGTACAAGTGGTACGCCGCGCACGGCCAAGTGCCACCCATGTGCAAAAAAGACGAGCTTTTGCACCGCCATCGGCGTCAACTGCGCACCACCGGCGGCAGCTCTATCGATGAAGTAATTGGCAACAGCATCAGTGCTTGGCATGTTTATCCCTTGTGCCGAATGATAGGCCACGGTCGATCATCTGTCGAGATGGTGGTAACCCGTGCTGCTGGGAGCGGATAAGGGGAGCGGATAGCAGCCCGTGGCGGAACCCGCCGTCCGGCTCAGGCGGCGATGGCCAGGGGTGACGACTGACTTTCAGTCGCCGGCGGGCGGCCGAGGGTTTCGATGCTTCGCAAGACCGCTCCGAGCCGCCGGAG
>JBBSLV010000141.1:0-8681 GCA_038233535.1 Tepidisphaerales bacterium
CAGTCGACCGGGGCCGCGGGAGCGTTCCCCGTGATTCCGGCGTCCGATGAGCGCGGCCCCGGCCACTGATCGGCCCTACGTTATCTGCCTAGAACGGGAGCAAAATGCGACGTTCCACTCTTCTCGTGAGCATCGGACTGATTGCTGTCGTTTGCTTGGCCGGGGCCAAGGGCGGTCCGGGCCAGGAACTGCCGACCTATCAGTCAGTACACCAACAAGGTGACGTGAAGGTAACCTTGCTGAAGGTCGCGCGGATCACGTCATTCAGCCCAGCGGATGCGAACGGTCGCGCTAGCGTCGTTCCGGGCGTCGAAGTGACGTACGCTGTGGAGGACATCGGTGCGATGCCGTTGGGTCGATTTCATGTTGGTGGCGTCGAGTGTTTCGTCGCAGGCGAGCCAGCGGTCACCATGGCAGGCGTGGTTGGTGGCGGCCAAGGAGTGACCGAGCCGTGGTCAGCAGCTGACGCCGAAACGGGCTTCGATCGGCCCAAGGTTGCGTCAGCAGAGCGATCCCGACTTCGCCGGGAGTATCTTCGCGGGATCGTGCTGGGCCGCGACCGCGTCGATCTTCACATTGAAACTGGCTTTGGCGGCTTGCAGACGTTCAAGTTCGAAAACGTCCCGCTGGCCACGGGCGGCAGATAACCCGCCGCTGGAGCGGACCGCGGCGGCGGTATACTTTGCCAGCGGCCGGGCGTCGCGCGTGCGCCGCCGCGGCCGCTCAACGGCATTACGTTATGCGACTTGGGGACGCCCGATGAATGAAACGCGAGATGATCGACCGCCACCTCTGGAGTATGCGCCTGTTCGCGAGTCGCGCGGCGTTAGGTATTGGATGGCGCGCTTTCTCGCGCGCCTGAGCAAGCCGATGCCGCTGGCGATGTATTACCTGATCATGTTCGTCCTGAGCGTCATCGCTCTTATCTTGGCTGTGATCATCAGAGTGATCGTGAGAGCGTTCGGTTCGTGACGTCGCGGGACAAAAGAGGGGACAAAAGAGGGACATCACTGATTTCCGTTGACCTGTGGGCGCGCGGCTGAGTACGCTGTCGGCTGCCATGCCCCGCGCAAGTCCCAGCAGGCGGTGGATCAAAATCAGTGATGTCCCTCTTTCACTCCCCGTTTTCGTGTCCGTCCCCGTTTTCGTGTCATGTGACAATTTCACCAGTATGTCTTGATGAGGTCAATAGCTCGACATTTCGCCGGTGCCGCTGGCGCGATGGTCGTCGCCATCGCCGTGTTGCCGTCGCCGAGTGAACGCGACACAGCCTTCGACTTTACTCTCTCAATTCTTCTCGCTTGTTTGTCGCTTCTGCTGATGTTGCAGGCGTTGGTTTTGATAGCGCGGCGTGTTCGGAAGCGGAAGAAGGGACATCACTCAAATCGGGGAAGATTAAGGACGTAGCGCTCTTACAATGGTCGCACTCGCAGCCAACCGGCGCGCCTCGGCTGTCACTACTCGTGGGTTGTCGACTCCGCGCGTTTCGGTGGGACCACGACGCCGGAGCGGACGACAAGGGTGCCGGCGGCGACGTCGCCGATGCGCTGCCGCAGGGGGGAGAGGAAGACCATGATCAGCGGGAACAGCGCCAGCGTCAGGTCGACCAGGCGCATCACGTTGCGGAGCAGGATCGCGCGGCGGGTGGCGCGCGAGCCGTCGAGGCTGGCGACGCGCAGACCGAAGATCCACTTGCCCAGGGTGCGGCTGAACAGCATTTCCGCGACGGTGGTGTAGACGAGGTACAGCAGTGCCGCTCCGCCTTCCCACGCCTGGATGACCGAATCGTTCATGCGCAGCTGGGCGTCGTCGAGCGTCGGCGAGGTTATCGCCAGAACAACCGGCACGGCAATCAGCGGCAGCGCGTCGATCGTGCCGGCGAGGAAACGCGGGAGCAGCGGCGCCAGCGCCAGCGCATCGGCCTTGCGCATCGCCTCCTGGATCGACCCGCGGCGGCGGAGCGTGCTGAGCATCACGAACATCAGCAGCACCATCACGCCAAACTGCACGAGCTGCGTGAGGCGCGGGTCGGGCGCGGGCGCCTGGACCTGGCCTTCGGTGGGCGGGCCGTCGGCGGCGCCGTCTTCTTTGAAGCTCTGCTCGTACAGCTTCTGGTCCCCACCGGCGTATAGGAGCCGCAGCCGTCCGAACGCGCCGGCGAGCGAGCGGTCGGCGCCCTGCTCCAGCGGCGCGTGCGTCTTTAGCTCGATCGGGCCCTTCCACGCGCCGCCGGCAAGCTCGTGGACCACGCCGGCGCCGGTCTCCCCCCCCGACCACAGCATCGCGCGGCCGCGGTGGCGGAGCAGGTCGAACTGGCGCAGATCGAGCGGCGGGCGAACCGTGCCGCGGTCGAGCCACGCGTTGCCCTCGGCCAACTGCACGGTGCGGATCGCCCCGTCGGCCGTCGCCGACGCCAGCAGCGGCCGGCCGTTGATCATCGACATCGCCAGCGGCGCATCCGACGACGGGAGAAGTCGCGTGGGAAGCAACGCAACCGGCGTCCATTCCCCACGGTCGAGGCGGTACAGCATGCGCCGGCGCGATGACGCGGCCATGGACGTCGTGGACGTTGTCGTCGTCGCGGGCGCGGGCATGGGCCGTTCGAGCGGCGTCGCGGCGCGCGTTGCCGGCGCCGTCGCGGCGGCGCGCGTGGCGGCGGACGTGCTGGGCGTCGCGGGCGAGTCATTCACGGCGAACCCGACGGCCCAAAGCGCCTGGCCGTCGCCGGCGATCGCCAGCACCGGCTCGTCCCCCGGCAGCCGGTCGCCGCTGCGGATGCCGGACTCGGTGACGAACCGCCAATCTCCGTTCTCCAGCAGCACGACGAGTTCTTCCCCACGGTGCGTGAGCGACCTCGCCGGCGCCGCGATTTCCGCGACCTGCCGCCACCGCTCGCTCTCGCCCGCGCCGCGGACGCGAACGATCGTGCGCCGACCGGGCAAATTTCTGTCGGCGTTGGTCACAACCTGCGCCGTCCACAGCCGCTCTTCCGCGCCTTCGGCCAAAAGGTCCGCGCGCGTCGTCGCAGCGGACGCAACGAAGGCGATCCACACAGAGGCGATGATCGGGAAGAAGCGACGGGTGGCCATCGTCAATCGGCGCAACCCTTGTCGAGTTGGTTTTCGTTCGCGTACTGCTCGGGGTTGGGCATGCGGAACACGCGCGGGTCCGGCGCCCCTTTATACCGCAAGTAGGCGTCCTCCACCTCGATCGTCATGCGCGAGCGGTCGTCGGTGAACAGCAGCTCATATTTACCCGGCACGTGCGGCCACTCGCTTTCGGGCACGTCGTCAATCTTCACCCGGCGATGCTCGGAAAGGTAGGCGCTGACGAGGACGCGCCCTTCGGCGTCGAACAGGCTCACCAGCCGCGGGCGCATCGTTTTGCGGTCGTACCAAACTTCCTTCACCGCGATGAACCGATCGGCCTGCGGGAGGATCCACGTGAATATGTACGCGTCTTCGGCATTGTTGAAGCGCATAATCGGCGCGGGGAAGCGGGCGAGGTTCGGATCGATCGTGAACACGCCCAGCACTTCCATCAGCAGGTCCGGGCGGATGGGAATGTCCGCCACGCACGGCTTGCCGAGGTGGCGCATCTCGCCCCACCAGATCGTGTCGACCTTCTCGTGCGGCACGCCCAGCCAGTAGCGCTGGGGATTGCACCCGATCTCGAAGATCTTCCCGCCGATCGGGTGCCGGCCGTTCATGTAGAGGTTGTCCGGCGACTGGTACATGATCACCCCCCCGCCGTCGATCGGCGTCTTGCGCGTCTTCCCATCGGGCGTCCGCTCGACGATCTCGGCGGCGAACTGGTGGTTGAGATAGAGCGTCTGGAGCCGCTCGTTGTTGGCGTTGATGACGGAGACGACCTCCCCGATCGACTTCGTGGGGCCATTGTAAAACGTGTTGTCGCGGCGAATCTTCGGCGTGCGGCAGCCGGTGGATGCGACCACCGTCGCGACGAGCAGCACGACGATTAAGATCCTTCGGAATACCTCGGGATGACGGGAATGAAGTTTCATGTGCGAGAGGATCAAAGTTCTTCGTTATTGAGGATTTCGCCGAGTTGCCGGCTGACTTCGCCGACCTGTTCTTCGGTGAGTTGCGGGTTCAGCAGGTCAAACCGGTCGTCCCTGCCCTTGAAGCGAACCGTCCAAATCTCGCGCTCGCGATTGTCTCCCTCGTGGCGGGTCGTCTCGTAGATCAGCATGCGCTTGCGCATCAGCACGAGCGCGAGCACGAATCGGAAATTCAGCTTCGCCGGCTCCTGAACGTCGGCCAGCCGCTCGAACAACTGGCAGAGCACTTCATCATCGACGAACAGCTTCTTCTTCTGCTCGTGCCGGGGCATCCTCGTCTGCCAGAACGCGACGACGTCCTTGCGGTCAAAGTCCGGCCAGGCCGGCGTCGACACGTCGACGCGCTCGAAACCCAGGGGCGTCTCCCGCAGCGCGGCCATGAACTTCTCATCGGGCGCGATCGGATGCCCCGTGACGGCGCACACCCCCTGCGGGCGGGCGACTTCGTAACCACTCGATGGTTTGCCGGCGGGCGCGGCGGTGCTCAAGGGAACCTCCGTGGCGATGACACGCGCTACAAGTAACCGGGCGCGCGCCAAATGGCTAGGCCGCGCGTGCACCGCGATGCGATCATTCGACGAGAAACGTTCGGGCGTTCGTCCCGCCGGGTCCGACGATGAAGTTGACCGGCTTCGCGCAGCGCGGGCAATGGCCGCGGTAGCTTTTGCCGTCGGCGCTGCGATAGATGCGCACGTATACGTCGCAGCAGGCGAAGCGGACGCCGATGTACGGGCGCGACGTGGGTTGGGACTGACACGCATCCGCGGTTCGCGGGTCGGTCGACAACTCGATTTTGTAATCGCGCGGGTCGAGCGGCATATTGAATCACGGAATCACGAATGTCCAAACCAGAATGACGAACAAATGACGAAGCCCAAATCACGAAGGAAATATGTCCTTCATTCGGGCTTCGTCATTGGTTATTGATTCGTCATTCTGGTTTCGACACTCGGGTTTTCAAGACGCTACTTCCCCGCCTCGTGCCGCTCCCAGATTCTTGGACTCACGCGCTGGATGTGCATTCCCGCGTGCGAGAGGATCCGGCTGATCGTGTCCTCGACGTCGCTCCTAGCGTTGAGATCCTCCAGATCGGCGAGATTCACGCGGACGTTGTAGACCGCGCATCGGGTCGCCGCCATTGCCAGGTCGGCGCACACGGCCAGGTCGGACAGCAGGTAATAATTCACGTGATCGGCGACGCGGTCGCATAGCTCCAGCACCGCGACGGCCGTGGCGCCCATCGCCTGGGGGACCCGAATGCACGCGAGCAGCGCGATGGCGACCTCCTGCTCGCGCTGCGGCGAATCCACCGGCAGCTTTCGCGCGGCCGTCAGCGCCTCGTACGCGATCTGATCCTCGGCCATCAGCGAGAGCATCAGCTCCCGCGCCCGGTGCAGTTCCCCCAGCGCGGTCTTCAGCTCGTCCTGGTGCGCTTCAAGCCCCTTTTTACCGACGCTGTAGTTGACGGTCATCTCCCCCATGGCCGCGGCCAGCGCGCCGACGAGGGCAGTCGCGCTCCCCCCGCCCGGCGCCGGCTGCCTGGCGGCGGCGGCGTCGAGGAACGTGCCGATGGGTGTGGTCTTGTCGTACATGAGTTCACCTAAAGCAGGGATGAAGGCGAAGGGATGAGGGATGAAAGGAGAGTCGGGGAGTTCTGACTTCTCATCCCTCATCCCTCCGCCCTCATCCCTTGATTCACTGCGGCGCGGCGCGCTCTTCGGCCTTGGGCGTCAGGTCGACCGGGTGGAACGTCTCGTACGTCCGCGTCCCGGGCTTCGTTTTCAGCACGTCCGGCGACGGAGTGCTCACCGTCACCACGCACTTGATCAGCCGGTTCTTCGCCACGCCGCGCACCTCGTCGAGCTGCACCGCGTTGATGCGCCGGCCGAAGTAGTCGTGATAGTCGTAGCCCAATCCGTACAGCTCGTCGAGCGCGGCGGTGCTCGCCTGCTCGGCGGGCGTCTCGTTGCTCATCGCGTCGGACGTGATCGCCAGTTGCTTCGACCGCGCGAACCAGCCTGCGTCCATGTCCGCGGCGCTGCCCTGCAAGCGCGCGATGTTCTCCAGCATCAGATCGACCACTTCGTTCACCTGCGACGGTGCGCAGCCGGCGTAGGCCAGGAACGTGCCAGGCAGCTCCTGGTTGAGTCCCATCTGGTTCAGCGCGTGAACCTCGTAGACAAGCCCGCGCCCGCGGAGCGTTTCGTGAAGATAGCCGGTGGGGTAGCCGAATCCGCTGGCCATGGTGTCGGCGACGATCAGCGGGTAATTTGCAGGCTCGCCGATGACCGGCTCGGCGCGGAACCCGATGACGACGCCGGCCAGCGGCTGCTCCGTCTCCTGCGTCTCGACGCGCTCGATCACCAGCTGCGCCGTCCCGTCGGGCTGCGCCTCGGGAAGCGTCACGTCCTGCGGCGGCGGCGTGACATCCCCGCGTGCCTCGGGCAGCGTTCCGAGCTTGGCCTCGGCCAGCGCACGGGCCTTCTCCAGCTCGATGTCGCCGAAGATCGAGATCACGCGCCGGCTGGTGAGAATGTTGTCTTTGTACCACTGCTGAATCTGCTCGCGCGTGAAGCCCGTGACGTTGTCGATCGTGCCGATCGGCTGGAACTGGTACGGCGAGTCCATCGGCCCGAAGTATTGCTGCTTGAAGAACCGAAACGCCTGCGCCCGCCAGTCCGCATCCTGCCCGGCGATGGCGGCGGCGATGCGCTTCTGCATGGGCGCGATCTCGTCCTCGGGGAACGCGGGGTTCCGCACGACGTCGGCGTAAACGTCCATCGCCTTTTCCACGTCGTCCTTCAACATCGTGGCAGTCCAGAACCAGCTGTTGTTGCCCGACCCGGCGCCGAGATCTCCGCCGATGGAGTCGAAGAATTCGGCGATCTGCTGGGCCGAGCGGTTGGTCGTGCCGCGCGGGAGGAGGTTCATCGTGAGGTTTCCGATGCCGTTGGTCTTCGCGTCCTCCGCCGTCAGCCCGCCGAGGGCGTACATGTGCATGACCACGAGCGGGCTGGTGGTGATGCGCTTGTGGAGCAGGATCGTGCCGTTGTCCAGCTCGACGCGCGTCACCTTCGGCGCGGCGATCTTCGGCGCCGCCTCGGCCGTCGTCGGCGCGACGGCGCGGATCAGGTCTTCGGCCTTGGGAAGCCCCTGCGCCCCGACATATTCGGCGGGCAGCATCACCGTCGTCAGCAGCTTCGTGCGGTCGAAGTATTTCTTCGCAACCGCCTGCACCTCGGCCGCCGTCGTCTCGGCGATTCGCTTGACGTAACGGTCGGTGAAATGCGGATCGCCGGTGTTCATCAGGTCGATCGACATCGACGATGCGATGTCCTCGGCCGTCTGCTGGCTCTTCACGCGGCCGGTGCGGACGAGCACCTTCGCCCTCGCCAGCCGCTCGTCCGACACCCCCTCCGTCGCAACGCGATCGAGCGCTGCAAGCACCGCATCGGTCGCCTTGGCGATGTTCTCCGGGTCCAGGCGCATGTCGACTTCGAAGCTCCCGTCGGCGTAGACGGGCGTGTCGCTTCCCGTGCTGATGCCGCTGACCAGCCCCTGCTCGTCGCGGATCTCCTCCACGAGGATCGAGCTTTCGCCGTTGCTCAGCACCGCCGAGAGCAGGTCCAGAGCGTAGAGGTCGGGATGGTTGAGCGAGACCGTCGGGAACGCGATCTGCAAATTGGCCTGCCCCAGCTTGGGAAACGTCGCCACCACCGTGCGCGGCGCGACGACGGGCGGCTCGGGCGGGATGTCGCGGATGAATTCGCGCCCCGGCGCGGCATCGGCGGCGTATTTCTGCACCGCCGCGAGCATCTGCTCCGGCGGGAGATCGCCGGCGACGGTGAACACGATGTTGTTCGGCTGGTACGTGAGCTGATAATACTCATACACGTCGTCGCGCGAGAGGCCCTGGATCACTTCCTGATAGCCGATGACCGGCACGCGCGCGGGGCTCACGCGGTAGCGATTCATCGTGCTGAGGTAATAGAACTGTCGGCCCGGCTCGCCCTTGCCCTTTTCCAGCTCGCGCTGCACGACCTCGTACTCGCGCTTGTACTCGTCGGGCGTAATGAGCGCGCCGAACATGTAAGCCGTCACCAGATCAACGGCCTTCTCCATGTGCTCGGGCGTCGTGTTGATGAAGTAGGCGGTGTGGTCGCTCGTCGTGTAGGCGTTGGAGTTGTTGCCGATCTCCTGAAGGAGCGCGCGATTCTCGGCCTCCGTGCGGTTCTTCGTGCTCCCGCCGGCCACGAGGTGCTCGAGCAGGTGGCTTAATCCTCCGCCGAGCCATCTGCCCTCATACACGCCGCCCGTGTACACGTACGCGCGCACCGTGACAACAGGCGACGGCACGCGCTTGGCGATGACGACCATGCCGTTCTTCAGCGTCGAGATGATCTCGTCCGACTGGTTGACCGCGCGGAACCGCTCGTCGCCGTAATCGTTCAGCGGCGACACAGTCGTCTGCGTCGCCGTCGCCGTCGCCGTCGCCGGCGCAGTCGCGGCCACGGCGCCGGCGGCGCGCTGCTCCAGCGCCTCATGCGGCGGCTGCGACGTCGAACAACCGGAAAGCAACACGGCGGCGGTCAGCGCAAGG
>JBBSLV010000142.1:0-8664 GCA_038233535.1 Tepidisphaerales bacterium
AAGATCGCGAACAACCACGAGTACGCCAGGGCCGACGCCCAGGTCATGAGGTTGTCCTCGGTGATCTCCTTGTAAAGTCGTTTAACGAAGGTCCAGGGTCCGCACTTGCGCAACACCGACGGAACATCCCGAAGCCGAGCCATGGCGCGATTGTTACGGGGGCGCGCTGGAAAACGCAATGAAGCTAACACAGCGACATTGCCGCTTCAGTGGCAATGTTCCCCAAACCGGGATGAAGTCGCGGGCGCCACTGTGCCGATATCCAGATTATCGGACCATGCGCACTTACCTCGCATTCATTCTCTCGCTCCTGCTGACATCGAGCGCCCTCGCGCAGCTCGCGGAGGTCAATCGCGTTCTGCGCAACATTGATTTTGAAGAGCGCCGCCTCGGCAACGCCGAAGACCTTCCCATGCATTGGTCGAAGGTCGAAGGGCCGGGGCTGATGCACTACGTCAACGGGAAGCTCACCACCGGGCGCGCCCGCGATGGGAAGTACAGCTTCCAGTTCGACCTCAACGGCGGGGGGCTGATCTACCGCTACGACCCCAAGGCCATCCGCGTCCAGCCCGGGGCGCACTACCGCGTCGAGGTGTACGCGCAGACCACCGTGCTGCCCAATGCCCGCGCACGGCTGACGGCGTACTTCGCCGACATCGACGGCCGTCTCATCGAAGGCAGCACCCGGCACTCGGAACTGTACGCCGCCGAGAGTGAGAACGAGCCGTGGAAGAAGCTGGCCGTGGAGCTGTCGGCCGTCGGGGGAGAGAGTGGTGGGGTGGCAGAGTCGTTGGGTAGTGGGGTAAAAAAGAATCATCACTCCACCACTCCACCACTCCACCACTCCACCACTCCCGCCTACCTCGTCCTCGAGCTGACGCTGCTCCAGCCGATGCACTACGCGCCGGCGTCGCTGGGGCAGCGGACGCTGTTCACGCAGGACATCCGCGGGAGCGCGTGGTTCGACAGCCTGAGCGTGTCACAGGTGCCCAAGGTGGTGCTGAGCACCGACAAGCCCGGCAACATCTTCCGCCGGGGCGAACCGGCACGTCTGGAAGTCAACGTCAACGACCGGTTCACCGACGATCTGGCCGCCCAGCTCGTCGTGCGCGACGCGCGCGGCGCCGTCGCGTTCCAGCGCAGCGGGGCGATGGAAATGTCGTCGGCGCGTGCCCTTGGCCCCGGCCAAAAGCAGCTGTATATCGAGCTGCCCGAGCTTGCGGTGGGGTGGTACGAGGCCAGCCTCGTCATGAGCAGCCAGGGCAAATTCGTCGGCGAGCAGACGATTGACATCGTGCTGCTGGCCGAGCCCCGGGGCGCCCACCAGGCTCCCGACCCGCGCTTCGGCGTGATCGCAACGGACCTCCCGTTCGACGGTTGGGCCGAGCTGCCCGACATCCTCCCGTTCCTCTCCGCAGGGCGGGTGAAGCTCGCGGTGTGGAGCGAGGCCGGCGACGTGCAGCAGGTTGACTCCGCGGCGTTCGATCGGTTGCTTGAGCGGTTGCAGCAGTTGGGCATCACCCCGACGGCCGTGCTGGCCGCGATCCCGCCGGACGTGAAAGAGCGGCTGCTCGCGACGCGCGCGAAGACCAGCTCGGCGCTGGGCGTAAACGAAGAGCACACAGCGCTCAGCGGCGACGACGCGTGGGTGGAGCTGCTCCAGGCGGAAGAGCAGATGTGGCAGCCGCAACTGGCGTTCCTCATCGCGCGGCACGCGAACCACCTCGACCGCTGGCAGCTCGGCGCCGACAACTCCGATGCGTTTGTCACGCGCCCCGCCATGCGCGAAGTGTCTGACCTCATCTACCGCGAGTTCGCCGCCCTCGTGCAGACCCCGGACCTGGCCATGCCCTGGCCCGCGTGGCACGAGCTGGACGGCAAGCTCCCGGCCACCGTCGCGCTGTCGCTGCCGTCGAGCGTGCTGCCCGAGCAGATCCCGCTGTACATTCAGGACGTGAAGGATTTTCAAGGTTCAGGGAAAGTTCAGGGTTCAGGGTTCAGGGTTCAGGAAGAAGAAGGGGCGGCGCATTCCTCTTCCCTGAACCCTGAACCCCGAACCCTGAACCCTTCTTTGTCCCTCTCGCTCAGTCTTCAGCAGCTCGGCCCCGAGTACGGTCGGGAGGTCGTCATCCGCGACATGGCCGAGCGGATCACGCACGCGCTGGCGGCGGGCGTCGATCGCATCGACGTCCCGCTGCCGTTCACCGTCAAGCGCGTCGGCGACGCGCTGGTGAAGCAGCCGCAGGAGATGCTTATCATCCAGCGCACGCTGCTGACGACGCTGGGCGGCACGACGTTTCGCGGGAAGGTGCCCATCGCCGAGGACGTCGAGGCTTTTTTGTTCGACAAAAGCGGCGTCGGCATTCTCGTGTTGTGGGAGACGGGGGGGATCTCGCGCGACGGGGCGCGCAAGAGCAATGTCCGCGAGCTTCCGCTGAGCGTCGGCCCGCGCCCGATGCGCATCGATCTGTGGGGCAACGTTTCGCCCGTGCGCAAGGTGGGGTCGAACATTTCGATCGACATCGGGGAGATGCCGATCCTGCTCGTCGGCATCGACGGCCCGGCGGCGCAATTGCGCGCGAGCATCGCACTGGATCGTCCGCTGCTCGAGTCCAGCTTCAAGCCGCACACGCGCAAGCTCTCATTCGTCAACCCGTACCGCACCGCCATTGGGGGAACGCTTCGGCTCAAGCCGCCGGCCGGGTGGACCCTCAGCCCGCCGACGTTCAACTTCACGCTGAACCCCGGGGAAACCTTCCAGCGCGAGCTGACGATCGAGTTCCCTTACAACAGCTTCGCCGGTCAGAAAACCATCACGGCCGAGGTGTCGGTGCAGGCGGACACGAACACGACCTTCTCGCTGCCGATCACGCTGAGCCTGGGGTTGAGCGACGTCGGCATCCAGACGCTGGCGTTGCGTGACGGCAAGGACGTGATCGTCCAGCAGATGATCACGAACTACGGCGGCAAACCGATTGACTACACGGCGTTCACGATTTTCCCCGGCCATGCGCGGCAGGAGCGCCTGGTCACGAACCTGGGCCCCGGCCGTACGACGGTGAAGAAGTACCGCTTCGCGGATGTCGGCGAGGAAACCGGGCGCATCGTTCGCTCAGGCGTGAAGGAACAGGTGGGCACGCGCATCCTCAATGAGGAAGTGCCGATTCAGTGACCCGTGAAGTGCCGCCCAGTGATCCGTGAAGCGCCGCCGCTTGCGGCGGGTTCTTTTCCGCAAAGCATCCGAAACCCATGGACGAGAGAACCGACAAACCTGTGACAGACGAGCGCGGATGGTTGTTGACGCGCGCGCTGCGCGACCTGTGGCGCACGCTGCGCGACGACTGCCGTTCGATCCCGCGCCGCACGTGGCGGCGATGGGGGGTGACGCTGTTCGTCGGCTGCATCGCTTGCGGCGCGCTGAGCTACGCGGTCACGGCATTCGCGAAAGCGCGCGTCGATCGCGGATTGCAGGATTGGGACGAGCGGATGCTGACGAAGCTTGCGGACGAGGGGCCGATGTCGTTCCCGGATGCGATCCTGCTCGAATCGCCGGGAAATCTGTCGTATTTGATCCCGCTGACGATCGCGGCGTCGGTCATCGCGATCCGCCGGCGCGCGCCGCTCGCGGCCATCAGCATTCAGCTCGCGTACTGGCTTCAGCGCCCAATCGTCATCATCGGATGGCAGACGTGGGACCGTGCGCGGCCGACGCTGATCGGGGAGGGAATCGCGGCGCCGGGGCTGCACGCGTTCCCCTCCGGGCATGCGGCGCTGTGCGTCGCGGTGTACGGCTTTCTCGCGTATTTGTGGATGCGCGCGTCGCGGAGCGCCGTCGAGCGGGTGTTCGCGATCTCGCTCGTCACGCTGCTGGTCGTGCTGGTGTCACTGGCGCGCGTGCGGCTGGGCTCGCACTGGCCGAGCGACGTTATCGCGGGGGGGCTGATTGGGATCGCATGGGTGAGCGTGGTGATCGTCGCGTATGGGAACGCGACGAGACAACCCCAGCGCGTCACGAAGTGAGTGAACGGTTCCCGCTCCCGTTTAGCCCCGCCGCTCGCGGCGGGTTTCTTCATTCGCTTCGTCTTGCGCCGTCCCAAGCGCGAGGGTATACGCGCGCGGGAACCCGCCGCGAGCGGCGGGGCTAAACGAAGAGAAGGTCGCGCTTGTCGGCGCGACCTTCTGGTGCGTTCGAATTGTGATCGGCGGACCGCCTAGTATCGATCCCGGCCGCCGCGGCCACCGCTGCCGCCGCCACCACCGTAACCACCACCGCCGCCACCGCTGCTGCTGCCGCCCCGACGGCCACCACCGCCGCCACCACCGTAGCCGCCACCACCACCGCCGCTGCCGCCACCGCCGTAGCCGCCGCGACCACCCCCCCCGCCGCCGCCACCGCGATCTTCGCGGGGCTTGGCTTCGTTGACGGTCAGGGCGCGGCCGCCGCTCTCCTGGCCGTTCATCGCGGAGATCGCGGCCGTGGCCTCGTCATCCGAGGCCATCTCGACGAAACCGAACCCTTTGCTGCGACCGGTCATGCGGTCTTGAATGACTTCCGCGCTCTGCACGCTGCCGTGCGAGGCGAACATCTGCTCCAGATCCGAGCTCGTGACATCGTAGCTCAGGTTCCCGACATATAACTTCTTGCCCATTGGGATCGCTCCTATGCGAATGAGGGCACGGACCCCGTGTTTGCTTTCCGGGTCCACTGATGAAAGAGGCCGACGTTCCGGCCCAAAAGGTGGAGGGGCGAAAAGAGATGTGTGCGGACGTGAATCAGTCCTGTACCCGCCTCATTCGACGAACCAACCGGGAAAGACTGTAACATGGCGACCCGCGGAAGAAAGGGTGGGGGCTGGGAAAAAAGCTCCAACTTTCAAATTCCATATCCCAAACAGACGGCAGACGCGACAGGAAGACAGCTCCAGAAAGAGACCTTCAATTTCCGCTTTCTCCCCTTTCCGCTTGTTTGGAGCCTGGAATTTGAAAGTTGGAGCTTTCCTCACCTCACATGTCCATCCCCCGTCACGATCCACTTGTACGTCGTCAGGTCGCTCGCCCCCATCGGTCCACGCGCGTGCAGCTTGTCCGTGCTGATGCCGATCTCGGCCCCCAGCCCGTACTCCCCGCCGTCGGCGAAGCGGGTGGAGGCGTTGACCATGACGCTCGCGGAGTCGACGCGCTTCACGAACCGGTCGATATTGCGGGCCGACGTGCTGAGGATGCCGTCGGTGTGATGGCTGCCGTGGGTGTTGATGTGATCGATCGCCTCGTCCATCGAATCCACGATCTTCACCCCCACGATGAAGTCGAGATATTCGGTGTCCCAATCCCTTGGCGAGGTCGCTTTAGCGGCCGGGTATTCCTTCCGCGCGCGCTCGTCCCCGCGCACCTCCACCCCCTTCGACGCAAGATCCGCGCATACCAGGGGCACCAGGTGGGCCGCATCCTTGTGAAACAGCAAATGCTCCACCGCGTTGCACACCGCGCCGCCGGGGTAGCTCGTCTTTGCGTTGACGCACACGTCGCGGACCTGCTGCTCGATCCCCGCCGTCGCGCTGTCGACGTAGAGGTGACAGTTGCCGTCGAAGTGCTTCAGGACGGGCATGGCCGCGTCCTTCACGACGGCGGTGATGAGGCTCTTGCCGCCGCGGGGGATGACGACGTCGATGTACTTATCGAGCTTGAGCAGGGGGGGGACGAGGGACCGGTCGGTGGATTCCACGAGTTGCACGCACCCGGGCGGTAAACCGCCCTCAGCCAGTGCGGCGCTGATGATCTGGACGATCGCGCGGTTTGAATGAAATGCTTCCTTTCCCCCGCGCAGGATCACCGCGTTGCCGCTCTTGAGGCATAGCGCCGCCGCGTCGCTGGTGACGTTCGGGCGGCTCTCGTAGAAGAACAGGACGACGCCCAGGGGCACGCGGCGCTTCTCGATGCGCAGCCCATTCGGGCGGACGTATCCCTCGATCACCTGCCCGACCGGATCGACCTGGGCGGCGATTTGCTCGACGCCGTCGGCCATCGCGGCGACTTTCTTCGCGTCCAGGCGCAGCCGATGAACGAGCGGGGCATCCACCCCGGCGCCCTCGGCGCTGTTTACATCCATGGCGTTGGCTTCGAGCAACATGCTTTGCCCGGCGCCCAGGGCGGCGGCGATCCGCAGAAGCGCGGACACCTTCGCGGCACCGTCGAGGGCGACAAGCTCGCCCGCGGCTTGTCGCGCGTCGCGACCGAGGCGCTCGACGTATGACGTCACATCGTTCATGGGATCGATTCTAGCCGGTGGTCGGGTGGTTCCGCGACAGGGAGCCAAACTCCCTCATGAATCCCGGGGCTTTTCCGCAGCAATGAGCGCCGTTACTGCGCGATGTCCGATCGAGGGACGAGACGGAACGTGATCTGGCGCTGCCGGTCCTTTTCGCTCACGCGGACGCGCTCGGGCAGATCCTGGAAGCGCAACGTGCGCCGCTGCTCTCCGCGGCCGACGTCCTCGATCGTGACCTTCAGCTGCGCGTACGGCTTGGGTCCCTCCGGCTTCTTGATCTCCTCGATGATGTTCTCCGGACCGATCAGCGTCACGTCCGGAAGCGACGTATCGTAGACGACCGTGAATTTGTCGGCGATGGACTTCGGCTGATCGAGGCTGATGGTCATCGCGTCCATCCTCCATTGCTCGTCCGACGCCCGGACCTGCAAGGTCGCATCCACCTTCGCCGGCCTGATCGTGATGTTCCGATCCTTCACCAGCAGCGGGGGCAGCGTGAGATCCAGCCCGCTGGCGTCGCGCGTGCCAGGGGACGCGAGCAGCGCGTCGGGGACGAGCGCGTACACGACCAGCGCCCGGTTGCCGTCGCCGTCGACGTCCAGCGCGTTGCGCGGGCCGCGCACCCGGACGGTCGCCGGCTCGAACTTTGTCCCTTCCAGGAGGTTGGGCGTGCCCGGCGCCGGCTCGACGCGGGCCTCGCGCTCGACGATCTCGTCGACCGTCACGTTGATCGTGTCCGGCTGCGTCCGCGTGACGGTAATGCCGTTCTGGCGGAACAGCTCATGGTTGGCGATCAGCGAGATCGTGGGGAGCTGGTGTTCACGGTTGGGCTCCAGCGCGGGATCGGTCTGGATGCGCAGCCCCTGCGGGAACGCGCCCCCGCGCAAGCGCTGGAGCACGTCCTGCACGCGGGCGCGGGGGCCTTCCAACTCGACGACGACGTTGCTGTCCTGCGGCGGGGTGAGCGTGACCAGCCGGTCGGGGTCGGCGCTGACGAGATCGAAGGGGATCGTCTCGTTGGTCTCCTTGGTGACCTGCTCGCGCTCGGCATAGACCCAGATGAGCAGCGTGAGCGGCACGACCCATGCGAGCTGCCTGAGCATTTCGACCATCTTTTCGCGGGAGAACGTGTCTCCGACCCACCGCCGCTCGGCGGTGAAATGATCGCGCCAGGACGAGAACCGCGACGCCGGCGCCGCGGATGCCGCCAGCTTCGTGGGCTTCGGATTGTTCGGCAATTCGGCCATGCGTCTGTTCTCTTGGCCCTTCTCCCCGGTACTCCGGGAGAAGGTTAGGATGAGGGTGATTCCCGCTCCTCGTTCATCGCCGCGGCGGGGCGGGTCACGCCGCGGCCTTGCGGACGGCGGGGGTTTCAGATCGGCCCAGCAGCTCGGCGAGCAGCCCGCGCAGCCCTTCGGGCGTCAGCTTGCGGATCAACTGCCCGCGCTCGGCGATGCTCACGTCGCCCGTTTCTTCGGATACGACGAGCACGACGGCGTCACTCTCCTGGGACAAGCCCACCGCCGCGCGGTGCCGGCTGCCCAGCTCGCGCTCGAGCTCACCGCTCTCGGCCAGCGGGAACTGCACGCCGGCGTACGCGATTCGACCCTGGCTCACGATCACGCCCAGATCGTGCAGCGGGGAGTTCGGCCAGAACAAACTTTCCAGCAGCGACGCGGTCATATCCGCGTTGATGCGCGTGCCGCTTTCGGCGATGCCGCCCAGACCGACTTCGCGCTCGATGGCGACCAGCGCACCGATCTTGCGGCGCGAGAGGAACGTCGCGGCCTCGACCAGCGCCTCGATCTCCTCGTCGATCTGGCTCGACCACCCGCGGAACAGCCGCGTCTCGCCCAGCCGCATCAGGGCGCGGCGCAATTCCGGCTGAAACACGACAACGCACGCAAGGGCCGCGAAGATGAGGAACTGGCGGTAGAGGAACTCGATGCGGTCCAGGCCGAATTGCGTGCCGACGATCCGGACCATCAGGTACAGCGAGATCAAGACGAACGCGATGCCCTTGAGCATGCGCGCGCCGCGCGTCCCGCGGAGGAAACGCAAAACCCAATACACGACCAGCCCGATCAGCAGCAGCTCGATGGTGACGACCCACCACGTGTAGCTGGCGACGGCGCGCAGGAAGTGGGAGAAATTGAGCAGGTTATCTTCCATGAAGCCACGCCTGGGTCAGACTATACAAGCAGATCGGTTAATCAGCGAATTCGGCCCTCGGCGTGAAAGTCCCAAAACCAAGAGCCAAGCACCAAACAAGAACGAAGGGACCAAAAGCTGAAAATTCCAGAAGGAAAGAGCCCATCTCGTCTATGTTTTCTTCTTTTGATTCTTCGGTTCTTGTTTGGTTCTTGGCTCTTGGTTCTTGGTTCTTCCCGCGCAGCGGG
>JBBSLV010000143.1:0-8639 GCA_038233535.1 Tepidisphaerales bacterium
ATCCCCGCACGATGACGACCCCACCTCCCTGGAAGCTCCAACACCTCACCCACCACACCGTCCGCAACTCGAAGTACGACGTCGCCCTCCTCCCCATCGGCGCCTGCGAGCCGCACAACCTGCACCTCCCCTACGGCACCGATAATTACGAGAGCGAACTGGTCTCCGACCGCGTCTGCGAAGCGGCGTGGAACCTCGGCGCAAAAGTGATCCAGCTCCCCACCCTCCCCTACGGCGTGCAGTCGAACATGCTCGATGTCCCGCTCGCCATCAACGTCTACCCCACCACGATGTTCGCCATCCTCAAGGACATTGCCGACTCCCTTCAGGGCCACGGCATCCGCAAGCTCATCCTCTTCAACGGCCACGGCGGAAACGATTTCCTCAAGCCCTTCATTCGCGAGATGTCCGGCCGATCGAGCGTATTCATCTCCGTCATCGACTGGTGGCGCGTCGGCAAGGACCACTACGACGACATCTTCACTCACGGCGACGACCACGCCGGCGAGCTGGAAACCAGCGTGATGCTCGCGCTGCTCCCCGAGCTGGTGCATCTCGAAAACGCGATGGACGGCGCGTCCAAGCCCACACGCTTCGACGCCGTCAACAAAGGCTGGGTCTCCATCTCCCGCCCTTGGCGCCTGCTCACCGAGAGCACCGGTGTCGGCAATCCAGCACAGGCAACGAAGGAAAAAGGCGAGAGATACCTGTCCATCGTCATCCCCCGCCTGGCCCAATACATCGCCGAGCTGTCAAAAGCGGACGTGAACGATGGACAATTTCCATTCTGACAAGCAGCGCGAATGTGGTGGTCGCAACGCTGCGCCCCCCGCGGTATCATCGCCGCTTCGATCTGGGGTGCGTGCACACATGGCTGAATCGGATGACATGATCGACGGGCTTCGGCAGGCGGTTCGTGTCTCGCCGGACAACGTCCCGCTGCGCCAGCACCTGGCCGACACGCTGCTGGGCATGGGCAAGCCCCCCGACGCGGAGAAAGAGTTCCGCGCGGCGCTGCAATTGAAGCCGGACGACGTGAAGTTGAAATTTGGTCTCGCCCGCGCGTTCGAGCAGCAGGGCAAGAGTTCGGCGGCGATTGTCGTGCTCGAGGACATTGCCAAGCGCTCCGACTGCCCCGCGCGGGCGCGTCTCCTGTACGCCCGCTTGCTTTCAGCGGCCGGTCATGATGACGACGCCTCGCGCCAGTACCGCAAGGCAATCGAAGCCGACCCCGGCGTCGCCGACGTGCACCTGGCCGATCAACTCGGCGTCGACGCCGCCCCGCCCAGATCAAGCGACGACGACCACGACGATGTGGTTGACGGCAAGGTCCGCGCCGCGTGGGAAGAACCGGGAAGCGTCAGCGGCATCGAGGTCGAACGCCCCCGGACAAAGTTCGCCGACGTCGGCGGGCTTGATGAAGTCAAAGAGCAGGTCCGGATGAAGATCATCCACCCGCTCAAGCACCCCGATCTTTACAAAGCCTACGGCAAGCCGATCGGCGGGGGCATCCTGATGTACGGCCCGCCCGGGTGCGGCAAGACGTTTCTCGCCCGCGCCACCGCCGGCGAAATCTCGGCGGCGTTTTTGTCGATCGGCATCAACGACGTGCTGGACATGTGGATCGGCAACTCCGAGAAGAACCTGCACGAGCTGTTCGAGCGCGCCCGCCGGGGCCGGCCGTGTGTGCTGTTCTTCGACGAAGTGGACGCCCTGGCCGCCAGCCGCGCCGACATGCGCGCCAGCGCCGGGCGGCACCTGATCAACCAGTTCCTCGCGGAGCTCGACGGCGTGCAGGCGAGCAACGACGGGGTGCTCATTCTGGCCGCCACCAACGCGCCCTGGCACGTCGACCCCGCGTTCCGCCGGCCGGGCCGGTTCGACCGCATCCTCTTCGTCCCTCCGCCCGATCCCAACGCGCGGGCCGCGATCCTCCGCGCGATGTGCACGGGCAAACCCGTCGACAACATCGACTACGCCCACGTCGCGAAGAAGACCGAAGGGTTCAGCGGCGCGGATTTGAAGGCCGTCCTCGACCGCGCGATCGAAGCGAAGCTCGCCGACGCGATGAAAGCCGGCATCCCCAAGCCGCTGACGACGAAGGATCTGCTCACTGCCGCCGGCGGGGTGCGCCCCTCGACGCGCGAGTGGTTCGCCACCGCTCGCAACTACGCCCTCTACGCCAACCAGGGCGGCGCGTACGACGACGTCCTTCAGTACCTCAAGCTGTGACCCGCGACATCCAATCCCTCACCCTCCGTGCCCAACTGCTGCTTCAGCAGGGGCGTTATCCCGATGCCGAGCGCGAGCTCGGGCAGCTCCTGGCACACGACCCGCGGCACCCGCTGGCGCACGCGCTGATGGCCCACGCGATGCTCGGGCAGTTGCGGATGAACGACGCGGAATACGCCGCCCGCGAGGCCGTTCGCAGCGCGCCGGATGAAGCGTTCGCACACTACGCCGTCGCCGCCGTGCTGCGCGAGCGGCGCAGACATACGGAGGCGGCCGAGGCGATCGAGGCGGCAATCGGATTGGACCCTTATTCGCCCGACCAATTCGCGATGCTGGCGCAAATTCGTTGCGACCAGCGCGAGTGGTCGGCAGCGCTGAAGGCCGCGGACCAGGGGCTGTCGATCGACCCGGAGCACTCGGCGTGCGTGAACCTGCGCGCGATCGCGCTCGTGCACCTCGGCCGCCGCGCCGAGGCCGCCGGCGCCGTGCAGGGGGCTCTCGACAGGGATCCTGCGAACACGACCACCCACGCGAACCAGGGATGGAATTATCTTCACCACAACGACCCGAACCGGGCGCTGGAGCACTTCCGCGAAGCGCTGCGGCTCGACCCCGGCAACGACTGGGCACGCTCCGGCATCGTCGAGGCGATGAAGGCGCGCAACCCCATCTACCGCGTGATGCTCGCCTACTTCCTGTGGATGGCGCGGCTCAGCGGGCGCACGCAGATGGCGATCGTCTTCGGCGGGTGGATCGGACAGCGGTTTCTACGCGGCGCCGCGGCGACGAACCCGGCGCTGGCGCCGTACGTCATGCCGATCATCATCCTCTACGCAGTCTTCGTCTGGATGACGTGGCTGGCCAGCCCGCTGTTCAACCTCACGCTGCGCCTGAGCAGGTACGGGCGACATGCCCTGTCGCGCGAGCAGATGAAGACGTCGAACTGGATCCTCGCGCTGCTGCTCCTCGCGATCGGTTCCGCTACCTCGCTGCTGCTGGGTTTCGCGGAGTGGAAGGTGTCGGCGGCACTGACGGCGCTGCTGCTGACGATCCCCGTGTCGACGATCTGGCTATGCGACCGGGGCTGGCCGCGCTGGGCGAACGTCGCGATCGTGCTGGGGATGGCGGGCGTGGGGATCACGCTCACGCTGCTGGAATTCACTCGCGCCGCGCAGACGGCGACGGTGCCGCTGTTCACCCTCCTGGTCCTCTCCGCCTTCGGCAGCTCGATCGCCGTGCAGTTCCTCGTCCGCGCGTCACCAGCACGCTGACCTAGCCGTCGCTTCCTCCACCACCACGTGTCGCCCAGCCTGGCCGGAAAACCGGTGCATGCCCGATGCGGGTTTTTGACACCATGTGCGCGTTCCGATAGCATCCGCCGCTCGATTTTTCCGCCCGTTTACTCGCTGGAATCCACTGAAGGAAACGCACATGGCTGAGCTGAAGATGGTGTATGAAAAAGACGCCCCGATCGACCCCCTCAAGGGCAAGACGGTCGCGATTCTCGGGTATGGGTCGCAGGGTCACGCCCACGCGCAGAACCTCCGCGACAGCGGCGTGAAAGTCATCGTCGCCAACCGTAAGGACTCGGCCAACGGCCGGCTGGCGCAGGAGCACGGCTTTGATCCGATGAGCGTCGAGGACGCGGTCAAGGCAGCTGATCTGATCGTCGTGGCGCTGCCCGATGAAGTGCAGCCGGAGGTCTACAACAAGTCGATCGCGCCGCACCTCAAGGCGGGCAAGACGCTGGGTGTGACGCACGGGTTCAACGTGCATTTCAAGACCATCGAGTTGCCGAAGGACGTGGACGTGATCCTCGTCGCCCCCAAAGGCCCCGGCCATCTCGTCCGCAGTGAGTTCGAGAAAGGCGGCGGCGTGCCGTGTCTGCTGGCAGTCCACCAGGATGCGTCGGGCAACGCGCGTGCGACCGGGTTGGCATGGGCCAACGGCGTGGGCGGCGCGCGATCGGGCATCATCGAGACCACCTTCAAGGACGAGTGCGAAACCGACCTGTTCGGGGAGCAGGCGGTCCTCTGCGGCGGGCTCTCGGGTCTGATTAAGGCGGGATTCGAGACGCTCACCGAAGCCGGCTATCCCCCGGAAATGGCGTACTTCGAGTGTGTTCACGAGGTGAAGCTCATCGTCGACCTGATCTATCAGGGCGGCCTCGATTACATGCGCTATTCGATCAGCAACACCGCCGAGTGGGGCGACCTCAAGACCGGCCCGCGCATCATCACCGAGGAGACCAAGCAGGAGATGAGGCAGATCCTCAAGGAGATCCAGGACGGCAGGTTCGCCAGGGGCTGGCGCGCCGAATACGAGGGCGGGATGAAGAACTTCAAGGCGTTGTACGAGAAGGACAACAGCCACCCGGTCGAGGTTACGGGGCGCAAGCTGCGAAAAATGATGCCGTGGCTCAAGGCGAAGGAGCCGCCGAAGCAGGGGTAAGCGGAGAATGCAACCGCGAAGGACGCGAAGGCGCGAAGAGAGCCGCGAAGGTTAAGTTAACGCAGAACGAGCGCGGCGGGACGTCTTTCCGCTAGTGCTCGCTGCCACGGGTTGGCAATCGGTGTGCGTTTGCGGTTCAATCGCGCGTCGATGGAGCACCCACGGAGAAAACAGCACGCTCGCCCCCCCGGGCGCCCGCCCCGCGCCCCCGGGCCGGGCCCGACGGCGCCGCCGGCGGGACCGAAGACGGACTGGCACGGCGTGAGCGAGTGGTACGACCGGCTCGTCGGTGACGCCGGCAGCGAGTACCACCAGCACGTCGTCATCCCCGGGGTGATGCGCCTGCTGGCGCCCAAGCCCAAGGCCGCGATCATCGACATCGCCTGCGGCCAGGGCGTGCTCTGCCGCGCGCTGCACGAGCGCGGCGTGGAGACAACGGGCGTCGACGCCGCCCCCGGTTTGATCCGCGCCGCCCGCGAACGCGGCCCCGCGCCGATCCACTACCACATCGGCGACGCCCGCGCCCTCGCTTCCTTCACAGAGAACGGCTTCGACGCCGCCGCGTGCGTGCTGGCGATCCAGAACATCAACCCGATTCAGCCCGTGTTTGAAAGCGTGTCACGTCTGCTGAAACCGCTCGGCCGATTCGTGATCGTCATGATGCATCCCGCCTTTCGCGGGCCGAAGGAAACCAGTTGGGGATGGGACCAGGCCGAGAACGTGCAATTTCGCCGGGTCGATCGATACCTGCTCCCGCGCAAGACCCCGATCATCACGCACCCCGGCAGTGCGCCCGACGTCTACACGTGGACGTTCCACAAGCCACTCGAAACGTACGTGAAAGCCCTGCGCAACGCGGGACTGCTGATTGATGCGCTGGAGGAATGGCCGAGCCACAAAACAAGCGAACCGGGACCAAGGGCGGCCGCGGAAAACGCGGCGCGGAAGGAAATCCCGATGTTCCTGGCGCTGCGGGCAAATAAAATCGCCAGACCGACCGATCGCGACGACACATCACGCGTTCAATAAATGACGGGTGATCGCGGTTGCAGTGCTCGCGCGATCGCATCCGCGTCGTAGACGCACCCGCCCCACGTCCCCCCGCTGGCGTTCTGAAGTGTTGCCCACAGTCGCGTGTCGGCAGGCAGGTTCGGGTCCGGCGAGAGATCAGATCGGACGGCACGACCCGCTAAATTCAGTTCATCCGGATTCCCAGCTGCATCGACCAGGTCGATCGATCCCGTCAGTCGTACGGTATCGATCACCACCTGAATTCGGTCGCCGTCGAGCACGCTGCCAATCGGTCCTCCCGCCAGCGCTTCGGGTCCGATGTGGCCGATGCACGCGCCGGTGGAGACGCCGGAGAAGCGCGCATCCGTCAGCACCGCGACGTGCTTCCCCCACTCCAGGTGCTTCAGCGCCAGCGTCACCTGCGCGATCTCCTCCATGCCCGCCCCCATCGGTCCCCGGCCGATCAGGACGATCACGTCCCCCGCGCGGATACGCCCTTCCTTGATCGCCGCGATCGTGCCGCGCTCGCTCGTGAACACGCGTGCGGGGCCGATCATGCGGTACACGCCATCCGCGTCGAGACATGTCGGATCGATCGCGGTGCTCTTGATCACGCTCCCCTGCGGTGCGAGGTTGCCGCGCGGGAACGTGACGGTGCTCGTCAGCCCGGCCAGCCGCGCGCGTTCGGGGCTCATGATGACTGTGTCCGGATCAACGCGGTCGAGCTGGTGCAGCATCTCACGCACGCGATGCCGGCGGTCGCTCGTCGCCCACCAGTCCAGGGCGCGACCCAACGGTTCGCCCGACACCGTCAGGCAATCCTCGTGCAGCAGCCCGAGCGTGCGCAGGTGCAGCATTACCTCCGGCACCCCGCCGGCAAGGAAGACGCGCACCGTCGTGTGCCCCACCGGTCCGTTCGGCAGCGCGTCAACGAGCCGCGGGACTTTCTGGTTGATGCGCGACCACTCGTCGCACGTCGGCCGGGGCAAACCCGCGGCGTGCGCGATTGCGGGGACGTGCAGGAGCAGATTCGTCGATCCGCCGAACGCGGCGTGGACGGTCATGGCGTTTTCGATCGCCTGGGTCGTGAGGATCTGCCGCATCGTGATCCCGCGCGATGCGAGCTGGTTCAGCGCCCGCGCCGAGCGCACCGCCATGTCGAGCCAGATCGGTTGACCCGACGGCGCCAGCGCCGAATGCGGCAGCGACATGCCCAGCGCTTCCCCGACGACCTGCGACGTCGCCGCCGTCCCGAGGAATTGGCATCCCCCACCGGGCGAGCCGCACGTGCGGCAACTTTGCTCGGCGGCATAATCGAGGGATACGACGCCCTGCGCGTACCGCGCGCCAAGCGACTGCACTTTGCCGGCGTCCTCCGCCCCTTCCGCCGGCAGCGTCACGCCCCCGGGCACGAGCACGCCCGGCAGATCGGGCGCCCCCGCCAGCGCCATCATCATCGCTGGCAGCCCCTTGTCGCACGTGGCGATGCCCATCACCCCGCTGCGGCGCGGGAGCGATCGGATGAGGCGACGCAGGACGATGGCGGCGTCGTTGCGGAACGGCAGCGAATCCATCATCCCCGCCGTGCCCTGCGTCCGGCCGTCGCACGGATCGGTGACCGCGCCCGCGAACGGCACCGCGCCCAGCCGCTTCAACTCATTCGCCGCCGCCTGGACGAGCAACCCGACTTCCCAGTGGCCCGTGTGATAGCCCAGGGCGATGGGCGACCCATCGTCGGCGCGCAGCCCGCCGGCGGTGGAGAGGATGAGAAACTCCTTCCCGCCCAGACGCGCTGGATTCCACCCCATGCCCACGTCCTGCGTCATCCCGAAGATGTCGCCGCTCGCCCAGTTGCGCAGGATCTCGTCCGTCAGCGGCAGCGCGCCCGCCGGCCCCGCGCCGCGAGTGCGCAGGTCGTAGATGGATGCGTCGGACTCAAGGATGTCAACGAGTTCGATGGACACGGCGGGTAGTGTACATGAACGCATGAGCGGAGGGGGCCGCCCTTCCGGGACGATTGGACAGGGAGGGACGGGGGGGGGCGGGGGGACCACTTGCCCGGCACGGCATCGCCCGTACGATTCGCCGCGATGGCAGAGCAGTCGCAACAACCCGCCCCGTCTCCGTCACCGCAGAAGATCGACAAGCAGGTTCTCGTTCAGCGGTTCGCGAAGATCGGTTTGAACCAGCTTCACGTCCTTGGCTACAGCGTCGCCGGTGAGGAGACGGTTTGCCAGATCCCCGAACTGAACGTCTGCTTCGACATTGGCCGCTGCCCGCAGTTCGCGCTGACGAGCGACATCGTGTGCCTGACGCACGCGCACATGGACCATCTGGCCGGGCTGCCCTACTACCTTTCGCAGCGCTATTTCCAGGGAATGAAGCCGGGGACGGTGCTGCTGCCGCAGGAGCTGGCGCCGGGGGTCGATCGGCTGTTGCGCACATGGCGCGACGTCGAGCGCCAGGGCACGCCATACACGCTTGTTCCCATGACGGCCGGTCAGACGCACGAGGTGCGGCGCGATTTCGTCATCCGTGCCGTCGCCACCCATCACGGGGGCGCGAGCCTCGGGTATGCGCTCGTCAGCGTGCGCGAAAAGCTCAAGCCCGAATACATGGGCCGGCCGGGACCGGAACTCGTCGCGTTGAAGAAGCACGGCGTGGAGATTCAGTACCGCGTCGAGGTTCCGCTCGTCACGTTCCTGGGCGACACGGCCGCCGGCTCGGTCTTTGAACAACCCGACGTGGTCAACGCCGAAATCCTCGTCACCGAGTGCACGTTCTTCGACTCCGACCACAAAACCAAGGCCAGGCACGGCCGGCACCTGCACCTCGACCAGTTCATCGACATCCTGCCGGGGCTAAAGAATCAGCACGTCGTGATCATGCACGTGTCGCGGCGGACGGGCATCCGCAAGGCGCGGCACCTGCTGCGCAAGCGCGTC
>JBBSLV010000144.1:0-8607 GCA_038233535.1 Tepidisphaerales bacterium
CAAGCTCGACCTCACCGTGGTCAACGACCGGGTCGATCCGCGCTGGGCGTTCATGACCCTCGACCACGACGGCAAGATCCGGATGGACTGTTCGTCCCCGCACGCGATGGCCTCGCTGGTGAGCCAGCGTGACCAGTTCGACGTGGCCGTTGGCAACGACGCCGACGCCGACCGGCACGGCATCGTCACCCCCGACGCCGGGCTGATGAATCCCAACCACTACCTCGCGGTGGCGATCGCGTACCTGCTCGAGCATCGCTCCTGGGGGTCGGACGTGGCGATCGGCAAGACGCTGGTCTCGTCCAGCCTGATCGACAAGGTGGTCGCTGGGCTGGACCGCCGGTTGCTGGAGGTGCCGGTCGGCGACGCCGTCATCGGCCGCGTGGTCAACCCGCTGGGCCAGCCGCTGGACGGCGGGCCGCCGATCCCGTCGACCGAGACGCGCAAGATGGACATCGTCGCCCCGGGCATCGCCGAGCGCCAGCCGGTGCACGAGCCGTTGCAGACGGGCATCAAGGCGATCGACTCGATGATCCCGATCGGCCGGGGGCAGCGCGAGCTGATCATCGGCGACCGCAAGACCGGCAAAACCGCCATCGCGCTGGACACGATCATCGCCCAGAAGGGCAAGGGCGTGAAGTGCTTCTACGTGGCGATCGGTTCGAAGGAATCGACGGTCGCGGGCATCGTGGAAGTGCTGCGGGCCGCGGGTGCGATGGAGTACACGACCGTCGTCGTCGCCACCGCCGCCGATCCGGCGCCGCTTCAATACATCGCCGCCTACGCGGGCTGCGCAATGGCGGAATACTTCATGTGGAAGGGCGAGCACACGCTGTGCGTGTACGACGACCTCTCGAAGCAGGCCGTCGCGTACCGCCAGTTGTCGCTGCTGCTTCGCCGCCCGCCGGGCCGCGAGGCGTTCCCCGGCGACGTGTTCTACCTGCACAGCCGCTTGCTCGAGCGCGCCGTGAAGCTGAGCAAGGAAAAGGGCGGCGGGTCGCTCACCGCGTTGCCGATCATCGAGACGCAGGATGGGGACGTGTCGGCGTACATCCCCACGAACGTCATCAGCATCACCGACGGACAGATCTACCTGGAGCCCGAGCTGTTCTTTGCCGGCGTCCGCCCGGCGGTCAACGTCGGCATCAGCGTGAGCCGCGTGGGCGGTAACGCGCAGACGAAGGCGATGAAGAAGATCGCCGGCTCGCTGCGGCTTGACTTGGCCGCGTATCGCGAGCTCGAAGCGTTCGCCCAGTTGGGCACGGAACTGGACAAGGCCACGCAGTCGCAGCTTGATCGCGGCGCCCGGCTCGTCGAGCTACTCAAGCAGCCGCAGTACAAGCCCATGCCCTTTGAGCAGCAGGTGATGGTCATCTACGGCGCGACCAAGGGGTACATGGACGACGTCCCCGTCAACCGCATCCAGGAGTTCCAGGCCGGTTTCCTCACCTACGTCGATGGTTCCGTGGCCGACCTGCGGCAGGATCTGGCGGAGAAGAAGGAACTGACCGAGGAGATCGAAAACCGTTTGAAAGCGGCTTTAAGCGACTTTAAGTCCAAGGCGTGGAAAAAGTAGCCCGCCTCAATGGACGATAACGACGAAGGCGGCGGCGTGTTGACGCTGCCGCCTTCGTTTTGCGCAGCCGACACCGCCCTTGGTGTGTCAAGGTGGGCAAGCAGCCGGTCCCCTTTGCGGTCCGGGCGTACAAGAAATCCGGGAATGTCTGAATACGGGCGAGGCTTGACCGTATATACCTTCGGTGCGGCATCGCAATTGCCGACAAGCCCGGGCATGTGGTGGAGAGACGTTTAATGGTCCAGGCACACGGCAGACCAATCCCGCAGTCGCTGTTCGGCTACCGCGTGGTCGGCACGCTCGGCGAGGGCGCGGCGAGCGTCATCTACCGTGTCGTCGACCCCGCCACCCAGCAGTCCTACGCGCTCAAGCACGTCCTCCGCAAGACGGACAAGGACGTCCGCTTCATCGATCAGCTCGAGGCCGAGTTCGAGGTCGCCAGCAAAGTGCGTCACCCCGCCTTGCGCCGCTGCTTCGACCTGAAGTTCAACAAGACGATGCTGTGGAAGGTGACCGACGCCGCCCTGATCATGGAGCTGTTCGAGGGCGAACCCTTGGAGTTCCGCCTCCCCGATTCGATCGGCGGCATCGTCGACGTGTTCATCACGACGGCCAAGGCGCTCGATTCGCTCCACGCGATGGGCTACGTGCACTGCGACCTCAAGCCGAACAACATTCTTGTCTCACCCAGCGGCGAAGTGAAGGTGATCGACCTCGGGCAGGCGGTGAAGGTCGGGACAAAGAAGACGCGCATCCAAGGCACGCCCGACTACATCGCCCCCGAGCAGGTGAAGCTCGCCGCCGTCACCACGCGCACGGACGTCTACAACTTCGGCGCGACAATGTACTGGGCCCTGACCCGCCGTAAGCTCCCCACGCTGTTCACCGCGGGGAAGAAGGACAACAGCTTCGTCCTGACCGATTCGATCCCAACGCCGAGCGATCTGAACCCCGGCGTGCCCGTGTCGCTCTCGCAACTGGTGATGGAATGCGTCCGCACCTCCCCTTCGAAGCGCCCCAACGACATGGGCGTGATCGGCAAGCGCCTGGAGCTGATCCGCCACGGGTTGTTGTCGCTCAGCGAGGGGCAGGCGCCGCCGTAGCTCACATACCGCTTGCGGCTCTGCGGATCAGAACGCGTTCTTCCGCGAAGCCCCAAGCGAAATCGATTCGCGTCCCCGGGTTTGTTAAAACGCCTTCAGCAGCACCTTCACGACATTCGTCAACCCGCTCTTGGCGTTCCCGATGAACTGCTGGAAGATCTTGTTCGTTACCTCCATGAACTCTTCCATGCCCGCCAACCGCTGACGGGTCAGCTGGACGGCTTCCTGCCGCGCCGCGGCCTTGCCCAGCGATGCTTCGTCGAGCATCTGCCGGCACTGGCGGATCGTTTCCAGGACCGGGTCCATCTCGCGGCGCTTGCGCTCGGCGGCGATGATGGAGAACATCTCCCATACGTCCGAGAGCGACTCAAAATACTCCCGGCGCTCCCCGCGCTTGTGCAGCCGGCGGATGATGCCCCAGTCGCACAGGGCGCGCAGGCTCATGCTCGCGTTGCCGCGCGAGATGTTCAGCCGTTCCATCACGTCGTCCGTGCACACAGGCTGGGCGGTGATGTAGCACAGCGCGTGAATCTCCGCCTGCGTGCGGTTGATGCCCCAGGTGGCCCCCATCTCGCCCCATCGGCGGATGAACAAATCCTGGGCGGTGATCAGCTTCTGCTCCGTGTCGGTCATCAATCCCCGAGCGGCCAGCATGGTCATGGCAGTGTCCTTTCAGTAGTTACTGAAATGATATGACATGCCAGTGGGCTCGTGCAATCTTTCACGATTGCTGAAAGACGTGAAGTTGCCGGGCTGCGCGGTTCACTTTTTAACGAGTTGCGGGCGGTAGAACTCGATCATCTGGGCCAGCCCGTCCTTGCGTGAGACCGTCGGCGTCCATCCCAGCACCTGCTTGGCGCGGGTGATGTCCGGGCAGCGCACGCGCGGGTCGTCGGGCGGCATTGGCTGGAACGTGATCGTGCTCTTCGTCCCCGGCACGAGCTCCATGATCTCTTTCGCGATCTGGAGGATCGTCACCTCATCGGGCGTGCCGAGGTTGATCGGCTCGATGAAGTCGGCCTCCATCGTCAGGTTGATCCCGCGCACCAGGTCCGAGACGTAGCACAGGCTGCGCGTCTGCTTGCCTTCGCCGAAGACGGTCAGCGGCTCGTCGTTCAGCGCCTGGCGGATGAAGTTGATGACGACCCGGCCGTCGTACGGGTCCATGCGCGGGCCGTAAGTGTTGAAGATGCGGATGATGCGCGTTTCAACCTTGCGCTCGCGGCAGTAGGCCATCGTGCAGGCCTCGCTGAAGCGCTTGGCCTCGTCATACATCGAGCGCAACCCGATGGGGTTGACGTTGCCCCAGTAGTCCTCGCGCTGCGGATTGATCGCGGGGTCGCCGTAGGATTCGCTCGTGCTCGCCATGAGGAACCGCGCCCCCTTGACCTCGGCCATCTCCAGCAGATTCCACGTGCCGGCGGAGTTCACCTTCAGCGTGGCGACCATGTGCTTCACGTACCCGATCGGGGACGCGGGCGAGGCCATGTGATAGATGCGGTCGATGGGTCCGTCGATCTTCAGCGGCTCGATCACGTCATGACGGATGAGCGAGAAGCCGCGGTTGCCTTCAAGGTGGGCCACATTAGCGACGCTGCCCGTGATGAGGTTGTCGACGCCGACGACCGTATGCCCCTGCGCGAGCAGGAGATCGGTCAGGTGTGAGCCCAAAAAGCCGGCGGCGCCGGAAACCAGAATTCTCATGAATAGTTGCCAGTTATCAGTTGTCAGCAGGAGTTTCCGGCCTTTTCTGGCAACTGGCAACTCCCAACTGGCAACTTCCTCTGCTTCAATCGCTGAATCGGAACCGGATGATCGCCAGGATGGCTTTTACGCCGTCCTTCCAGGTGATTTTCTTGCCCTCTTCGTAGCTTCGCCCGTAATACGCCACACCCACCTCGTAAATCCGCAGTCGGGGGCGCATCTTGGCGATCTTGGCCGTCACCTCCGGCTCGAAGCCGAACCGGTTGCACTTGATCTGGATGCGGTCGATCACGTCCTTGCGGAAGACCTTGTAGCAGACTTCCATGTCGGTGAGGTTGAGGTTGGTGAAGACGTTGCTCAGGGTCGTGAGGAACCGGTTGCCCATCGTGTGCCAGAAGTAGAGCACGCGATGCGGCTCGCCGATGAACCGGCTGCCGTAGACCACGTCGGCTTTGCCGTCGAGGATGGGCTGGAGGAGCTTGCGGTAGTCCTGGGGGTCATATTCCAGGTCGGCGTCCTGCACGAGAACCACGTCGCCGCTCGCCAGCTTGAACCCGTCGCGCAGCGCCGCCCCTTTGCCCTCGTTGACCGGCTTGTGCTGAATGCGGAACTCGACCTGGGGGAACAGCCCGGGAAGCTGATCGAGCCGGCCGGCCGTGCCGTCCTTCGAGCAGTCGTTGACGCAGATGATCTCGCGCGTCAGCCCGTCCCGGAGCGGCGCATCGACGACCAGCCCGACGAGCTGCTGGATCGTGGCCTCCTCGTTGTAGACGGGGATGACGATCGAAAGCTTGCGGACCAGCGCGGGGTTCGTGATTGAAGGGGCTGCGATCTGCTGACTCATGTTTGGAGGGGGGACTTTATCCGAGGCGGGGGAAATCGCCAACTAACCACGCGCGGTCAGTCGTCAGTCGTGGCGCCATTTCACCTCGCCGTTGACGATCGTCGTGATCGCTCGCCCCTTCAATTTCCACCCCTGATAGGGGCAGTTGCGGCTCTTGCTGGCGAACTGTTCGACGTCGATCGTCCACTGGCGCTGCGGGTCGATGATCGTCACGTCGGCGGGGGCGCCGTCGCGGAGCGTCCCGCGGTTCAGCTTCACGATCCCGGCCCCGTTGCTCGTCATCAGCTCGATCAATCGCATCCAGGTGATGTGGCCAGGCTCGACAAGCGCTTTGAGGTACAGCGGCAGCGCGATCTCCAGCCCGATGATGCCGAAGGGGGCGTACTGGAACTCGAGTTCCTTTTCTTCGGCCAGGTGCGGGGCGTGATCAGTGGCGAGGCAGTCGATCGTGCCGTCCTTCACGCCCGCGATGCACGCGGTCACGTCGGCGGCGGTGCGCAGCGGGGGATTCATCTTGAAGTTCGTGTCGTACGTCGAGCAGTGCTCATCCGTCAGCAGCAAATGATGCGGCGCGACCTCGGCCGTCACCCACGTTTGCCCGTCGCGCTTCGCCTGTCGAATCAGCTCGACGCTCCACGCGGTGCTGATGTGCTGGACATGGTAGCGGCATCCGATCGTGCGGTTGAGCAGCAGGTCGCGCGCGATCATGAGCTGCTCGGCCTCGGCGGGGATGCCGGGGAGGCCGAGCTTCGTCGACGCCAATCCCGCGTGCATGGATCCACCGGAAAGCGAGTGCTCTTCGCAGTGCTGCATGAGGACGGTGTCGAACATCCTCGCGTATTGCAGCGCCTTGCGCATGACGGCGGCGTCGTTGACGCCCACGCCGTCGTCGCTGAACGCGACCGCGCCGCGGCGGTGCATCGACCCAATCTCCGCCAGCTCCTTCCCCTCGCGCCCCTTGGTGATCGCCCCGATGGGATAGACGTTCGCCAGCCCCACGCGCTGGCTTTCCCGGCACACGAACTCCACCTGCGCCTCGTTATCCAGCGGCGGCTTGGTGTTGGGCATGCAGCAAACGGTGGTGAATCCCCCCGCCACCGCCGACGCCGAGCCGGATGCGATCGTCTCCTCTTCCTCGTCGCCCGGCTCGCGGAAGTGCACGTGCACGTCGATCAGGCCGGGCGTGACGTAACAGTTCGTCGCGTCGATCACCTGATCGGCGTTACCGAGGTTCGTGCCGATGGACGCGATCTTTCCGTCGCGAATGAGAAGGTCCGCCTTCCGCTCGATTTTCTGCGAGGGGTCGAGGACTGTGCCGTTTTGAATCAGAAGAGATGGCATACGCAAAGATCGCAAAGAAGACGTCAGGAAGTTGGTTCAGATCGGATGACCCGACGAATTCCGTCCTTCAGAACCATGACATTGAAGTTCACGAGAAGGCCAAGAGGCAGTTTCGTCACCTCGAGATAACGAATCACCTGCCTTCGATCGATCGGCGTCAGCGCTTCAACGGATTTCGCTTCAAGTACAAGCATCGACTCGACCAAAAAGTCGAGCCGCACGCGCGCGACGCATCGACCCTTGTAGAACACCGGGATCCGGTACTGGCGCTCGAACCGTATCCCTTGTTCCTCAAATTCCATGGCCAAGGCTTCTTCGTAAGCTTCTTCGGGCAGACCCGCACCAAGCGCGCGGTGAATGTCGATGCAAATGCCAATCACACGGCGCGAGAGCTGATTGATCTGCTCCGACGGCTCCGCCAGCGTCGCGTATGGCGAGATTTCATCGTCATCTGGCATTTCTTTGCGCCCTTTGCGCCCTTTGCGCCCTTTGCGCCCTTTGCGCCCTTTGCGTCCTTAGCGATCTTTGCGTCATCCCCCCGCCTGCGTCACAAGATAAAGCACCGCCATCCTGACGGCCAAACCGTTTGTCACCTGCTGGAGGATTCCACTCTGCGGGCCGTCGGCGATGTCGGATTGGATTTCGATGCCGCGGTTCATCGGGCCGGGGTGCATGACGAAGACGTCCTTCTTGCACCGCTGGAACCGGTCCCAGGTCAACCCGTACATGCCGGTGAACTCACGGACCGTGGGGAACTGGCTGCTCTTGATCCGCTCGAACTGCACGCGGAGCATGTTGATGACATCGACCTCGCCGATGACCGAATCGAGGTCGTGCGTGATGCGGGCGCCGAGCTGCTCGAACACCTTCGGCAGCAGCGTGGACGGGCCGACCAGGATCACTTCGGCGCCCAGCTTCGTCAGCGCGAACAGATTCGACCGCGCGACGCGGCTGTTGGCGATGTCGCCGACGATCGCCACCTTCAGCCCCTCCACCCGTCCAAACCGTTCGCGGATCGTGTAGAGGTCGAGCAGCCCCTGCGTCGGGTGCTCGTGGGCGCCGTCGCCGGCGTTGACGACGCTGCACTTGACCGTGCGCGCCAGCAGGTGCGCCGCGCCGGCCGCGGGGTGGCGGATGACGATGACGTCCACGCCCATCGCTTCGATGTTCCGCGCGGTGTCGATCAGCGTCTCGCCTTTGCTCACGCTGCTGGATTTTTCCGAGAAGTCGATCGTGTCGGCGCTGAGGCGTTGGGCGGCCAGTTGAAAGCTCACGCGCGTGCGGGTGCTGTCCTCCCAGAACGCGTTAACGACCACCCGCCCGCGCAGCGCGGGGACTTTCTTCACGCTGCGCGTCGAGACTTCCTTGAACGAGTCGGCCGTGTCGAGAATGAAGCGCAGCTCATCCGCCGACAGCTCGTCGAGGCCGAGCAGGTGCTTGCGGGTCCAGACTGCGGGCGCGTCGGTCGGCATGTCAGGGCTTGGGCTCCACGGTGATCTCATCACGTCCGTCGTTCTCGGTCATCCGCACGTTCACGCGATGATCGCGCGGAACGTCTTTCAGGGTCAATCCGACAAAATCCGCTTGAATGGGCAATTCCCGCCCGCCGCGATCGACAAGGACGGCCAGTTCAATCGCGCTGGGCCTGCCGAAGTCGCTCAGCGCATCAAGCGCGGCGCGGATCGAGCGCCCGGTGAACAGCACGTCATCGACGAGCAGCAGAGGGATTCCATCGATCGAAAGGTTGATCTGCGTCGGGCGGACCATCGGCCGGGGACCGATCTCCGAGAGGTCGTCGCGGTAGAGCGTGATGTCGAGCACGCCACGGCCGATGTGCTGGAAGCCGAGCGACTTCAACTCCTCGGTCAGCCGCTGCGCGAGCGTCTCGCCGCGCGTGCGGATGCCGACGACGTTCAGCGGCTTGAGCGGGTTAAACTCAGCGGCGATCCGCGACGCCAGCGACTCGATAAATCGCCGAACGTCGCCCTCGTCGTACTGGTTCCGCATCGTGTGCGGGAAATTACGAGAAATGAGAGGGA
>JBBSLV010000145.1:0-8606 GCA_038233535.1 Tepidisphaerales bacterium
CCCACGCCAGCTCCAGGTGCCGCCGGATCAATCGGCAGCACTCGCGAATCCGCTCGACGTCGCCGGTCCGCTCGAAGATCCAGATCTGGAACCATAGCGATTCGATGGCGTGCCCCGGCACGCAGGCCCGGCCCTCGGGGGAGTCCACCGGTCGGCCATCCGTGGTGACGAACTCCAGAATCGCGTCCTTCTCCGGCACGTAGAAGTCGTCCAGGATCTCGCGCGCCAGCGCGACCCCGGCGTCGCGGATGTCGTTGCGGCACGCGACTTGGCCGAGCTCGAAGTAGAACAGCCCGAAGCACATGTTCAGCCCGTGCGTTTTCAGCCCCGGCGGGAGGAGGTAGGGCGCGACGCCGTAGCTCCCCGGCCTGGCAATCCGTTTGCTGGTCTGCTCGTACGTCTCCAGCGCCAGAGACATCGCCTGCTCGTTGCCGGTCGCGGCGTAGTACTCGGTGAGGCCGGCGAGCACGAAACCGTCCACGTAGATGCTGATGTCGTCGTCGAGCACCCGGCCTTGCGCGTCCAGGCGGAAGACCCAATGCCCCCTGTCGTTGCGGCCATGCGTGCGGATATATTCGAAAAGGTGGTTGGCGAACTCGAGCCACTCCGCCCGGCGCTCCACGCGGTTGCATAGCGCGGAAAACGTCCACAGCGCGCGTCCCTGCGACCACATATATTTATCGGTGCCGACGACGTTCCCGGCGTCGTCCAGAATGTTGCTGATCCCGCCGTTCGTCCGGTCGAACCCGTGGCGCAGCCAGAACGGAACGATGTCATCCAAAAGCGTGCGACGGTACAAGTCGGCGCTTTCGCGGATGAAGTCGCAGTCAGCGGGTGATGCATCACGTTGCAGCATGGGTTGCGTGGGTCTCCAGCCATTGCTTGAGTTTGCCCGCCGTATGCGACATCGCCATCGTCTGCGACTCGCGGGTGACTCCTCCGATGTGCGGGGTGACGACGAGGTTGTCGTGTTCGCGTGCGTAGCGGAGCATCGGGTGATTGGCGAGGTCGGCATCCCATTCGCCGTCGATCACGTCCGCGCCGACCCCGGACAGGTGACCGCGCGCCAGCGCGTCCAGCAGGGCGTTCTCGTCAACGATCGCGCCCCGGCTGGTGTTGATCAGCACGGCGCCGCGCTTCATGCGACCGATCGCGTCGGCGTTCAACAGCCGGCGGTTAGCGTCGGTCAAATGGATGTGGATCGAGACGACATCGGACTCGCGCAGCAGGGCGCCGAAGTCAACCATTGTCACGTGGGCCGCCGGCTCGACCGGTTTAGGATCACAGGCGATCACGCGCATACCGAAGGCGTGGCCGAAATCAGCGACCATTCGTCCGAGCCGGCCGTACCCCAGGACGCCGAGCGTTTTGCCCGAGAGCTGTCGTCCGCGGAACACATCCCTCCCCCACTCCCCACGGGAGGCGGCGGACGTCGCCCGGGGGAGTTTCCGCACGACGGCCAGCAACAACGCCCAGGCGAGTTCCGCCGTCGCGGTGACCTTTTGCAGGAACTCAACGTCGTTCTTGAGCGAGATGATTTCGATCCCCCGCGCCTCCGCCTCGGCCACGTCGATGTGATCCAAACCGGTGGAGGGTGTGGCGATGACTTTCAGCTCGCCGGCGCGCTCCAACACGGCGCGATCAACGCGAACCGCCAGGGAAGCGAAGTAGGCGGAAAACTCCGGGATGCGGTTCAGCAGCGTCGCCTGGTCGGCGGGGAGTTCGACGACGTGAGCGACTCGCCGCAGATCGTCGAGGACTCCGTGACATGCCGACAGGTCCGCCAAGCTTAGGATTCGCCATGGCATGTCCCCGTCAACGGTCATGGTCAAACGCTCCCAGTCAAACGTTCCCAGTCACAAACGCTTACACCAGCCAGTGCGGGTTGAACTTTCCGTCCGAAGCCAGCTCCTGGATCTGCCGGCGCCCGCGGGCGACGTGCTCGCGGGCGGCGCGTTCGGCATCCACCGGTTGGTTGAGCCGAATGAACTCGATGATCTGGCGATGTCCCTCTCGCGTCTCGTCCGCACTGCCCGGGCGGCCCACCCAGATCACCTTACCGACGAACCGGTAGTTGTCCGTCAATCGCAGCAGCGTCCGGCTCGCGGACAGCTCCACAATGCGCTGATGGAACTCCCTGTCCCGTTTCGCGTTGCGGTCCCACTCTCCGGCCTCGGCCAGACGGTAGATCTCGTCGACCATGTCGTGCAGGCGAGCGAACGCTTCATCAGTGAGGCGTCCGCAGCACTGCCGGGCGGCCAGACCTTCAAGCACCTCGCGCACGTCGTAGGATTCGAGGACTCGCTCCAGATTCCAGTCGCATACGAAGATCCCGCGGTTGTCGTGGGTCTCCACCAACCCCCAGGCCTGGAGCTCGAGCAGCGCCTCGCGGATCACCCCCATCGAAACGCCGAAGTTTTTGGCCAGCTGCTGCTGGATCAGCTTCGATCCGGGCCGGCATTCGCCGTCAAAGATTCGCTGACGCAACACGTGCCGGATTTCATGCCGCGCCACTTTCCGCCGTACGGGCGCTCGCGTACGGGGGCCGCCACCGTCGCTCATATGCTTCTTTCAGTTTGAAGAGTATCGAAACTTTTTACCTCTGCAATTTAGACGTCCGACAGCTCTCGTCAAGAGAAAGCCGGACGTTGCGGGATGGCTGCCAAGCTGCGTGAAGGGCCTATCGACGGCGGTCGATGGGAATGCTCGCCGATTGATGCAGGCGATCCGAAGAACTCCAGTTAAAGCCGCGTTTGAATCAAAAGGGGATGGAAAGAGGTCCATCAAGATTGTTCAGAACACGCCGCGGGTGTTCTCACATCGAATCCACCATCCAGCGCACCGACTCCATCTGCACGCGCCGCAGCTCCGACGTGCGGCCGAAGCGCTCGTCGATCTCCGCCAACTTGGCGGGATCAACGCCGGGCGGGAGCCAGCCGGTGCGGTCCAAGGGTGGGATCATCGCTCGGCCGCGAGATTCTGGTCGTTCAAGAGCTTCATCGCGCCGTCCTGCAACAGGAACTCCACATGCCCGTCGCCGAACAGCAGGTTGATCCCGTCGTGGTCGTGGTTGTGCAGGTGCTCGTACAAAAGAACATCCTCGGCGGGGCTCGCGTTGGTCTTGCCGGCGCCGGCGTAGACGTAGCTGGAATTCTCGTTCACCCACTCGACCATCGCGTCCATGCCGGCGGCGCGGACGTCGGGCGGGACGGTGTCGTTCGACGATGGGCAGGTGAACACGTCGATCGGGATGTCCTGCGTCCGCAGCAGCTCGCCCAGCGTTGCGGGGTACTTGCCCTTGTTCTCGTTGGAGTACATCAGCATCGCCAACCCGATCTGCTTCAGGTTGCTCGCGCACTTCACGCGATTGGCGGTCTCGCGGGCGCGGTTGAGGCTGGGGAGGAGGATGCTGATCATCACCGCCGGCTGACCGACCATGAAGGAGCTGACCGGGTCGGTGGCGAGCGTCTCGCTACCCGGGAAGGGGCTTGTGCCGCGCATGTGCCAGCCGGCGTCATCGGTCCAGGTCACCGCGCCGGCGGGCGCGAGGTGTTGCTGGAGCACGTGCATGGGCGGGATGAGCATGGCCGGAGCCTTCATGCCAAACAGGTCGGCCATGCCGATGTAGCGGCTGACGAGCAGCCACGTCCCGTAGCCAACGGGGACCGTCCGCTCCAGGTCGGCGAACTGCACGCTCGATGCACCGCCCGCGGGCACCCCGAGGCGCTTGCGCAGGTCGGTGAACTTCTGGTTCTCGAGAATCGACTTATCCTTGCCCGGCTGGTGGGCGAGCGCGGAAGCGAGCACCTGCGGGTAGAGCGACACGTACAGGTTCCCATGCTTCACCGCCCACGCGGGCGTGATGAGCGGGACGGCCAGGTAGTGCATGGTCGTGCCGTCGACCTCATCCCGGCGGATCTCGATCGTGACCTCGGCATTGCGCATCTGCTGACGCACCGCGTCGTTGAATCCCGTCGCAAACCTGGCCAACGCGGCTTCGGTTTTGGCGGCATCGTCGAGGCGATTGATCAGCGTCATGCCGAGCAACCCCGCACCGCCCACATCGGGCGACACGAAATACGCCCACTCGCTGCCCAGCGGCTCGATCAGGTCCGCTTCGACGTCCATCCCCAGCATCCCGTCGGCCATGCCCATGACCATGCCGAACTTCATCGCGAAATCCGGGTCCAGCTTCTCCCCGGCGCCCTTGGTCTGAGTCAGCAGCGAAGCGAGGTCGAAATGTCCGGCGGCGGCCATCGTGGCGCTGGCGGGAATGAGCTTAAGCGTGTCGTCGGTGATCGGCTTTCCGTCCAGCAGCGCCGGCAACCCGCTTCGCGGCGCCGGCGCTTCGATGAAGGCTCGATACCCCCAGTCGCGGCCGTCGAACCCGCCGGTCCAGGCGAATCGCTTGAGCCCGTCAAGCCCCAGCGCCGCCTTCGCCGCGGGCCAGCGCTTCGCCGCCTGCGCGTCGCCCTGGGCATTGACGAGCGTGTCCGCCAGTTGCAGCGCCGCCTCGCCGTCGACGTAACCGGTGATCACCGCGTCCTTCTGCACCTGCGCGAGCGCGCCGGTGAACTCCTTCCGCGCCGACAATGCGGGGCCCGGCTCGTTCGGGAATTCGTGAGTGGATATCACGACGACGCTACCTAACGCGCTTGCGCGCAGCGGGACGGACTGGTCTTCGATTCTGGCAATGGCCGTCGTGAGCTGCTTCAGCAGCGCCGGCGCCTCATCGCCGGCATCGCACAACAGCGCGACGCGCGGCAGCGGGCGCCGGGGGTCGTCCATGTTGATTCCGCCGAAGTAGAACGCCGACGGATGGCGCCACAAGGGACCGCCGACGGCGGTGACAAGGTCGATGACGTCGGCGCTCTGGGCATCCTGCCCCCGCACCTTCTGCGCCACGCTGGGCAGGAACTCCGTGAACAGTTGCGGCAAGTTGGACGCGCCGACCACGGCCTTGAGGTGCGACTGGTCATAGCCGGACCCGAGATCACCCGCACCTTTCCACCCGACGTACACGATCGCGTCGGCGGGCACGCGGTCGGCGAGCGGCTGGGCGAACGAGCGCGGCGCGGAGCCGCAGAGGATCAGAAGAACGGCGATAATCGTGAGGCGAGGCATAAGATCCCTTTCAAGTGTTGAAGCGAATGATCGACCTGCGCATCGCGGAATTCAAGGAGCCTCTTGTCCCCGCTTCATCCTTCATCCTTCATCCTTCATCCCTCATCCCTGTTCATTCCCGTCACTTTCCGATGCAGAACGTCGCAAAGACATGCCCCAGCACATCGTCGGGAGACACCTGCCCCAGAATGGCGCCCAGCGCATCGAGCGATTCGCGCAGGTCGAAGGCGACGATCTCCGCGCCGGAGTGCGCGTTGCCGCGGGCGAGCTGGAGGGCGCGTCGCGCGTCGGCGATTGCTGACAGGTGCCGGGCGTTGAGCGCCAGGGACGGGCGTTGCGCGTCGCTCCCGAAGGCGAGCGCGTCGAGGTGTGCGCGGAGCAGGTCGAGGTGTTCACCCGTGTGGGCGCTGACGGAGATGTCGTCATCAGAGCAGACCATGCCAGCCGAATTGGGGAGGTCGAGCTTGGTGTGGACGATCAGATCGGGACGGCGCGGAAGGTCGGGGTACGGTCCCGCGTCGTGCGGGTCGCGCACGAAAAGAACCAGGTCGGAGGTTTCGATCGTCCGCAGCGCGTGCTCGCGCATCTGTCGGGCGATGTGGGCATGCGGAGCCGAATCCTCGTCGTCCGGTTCGACGGCTTCGACGGCTTCAAGCCCCGCCACGTCGAGCAGCGTCACGATGCCCCGCGCGAGGCGCACGTCGGCGGAGACGACGTCGCGCGTCGTGCCGGCGATGGGCGAGACGACGGCCCGGTCGCGCCCGGCCAGCGCGTTGAGCAGCGTGCTCTTGCCCGCGTTGGGCCTGCCGACGAGCACGACCCGCGGCGCGTGCGCCAGACGCTCGAACCGCGCTGTGCTGCCGACCAGCTCGGCCAGCTCCGCATCGACGTGGTCGATGCGGGATTCGAGGTCGCCCGTAGCGATGAACGTCACGTCCTCCTCGGAGAAGTCGATGCCGGTTTCGACGAGGGCAAGGGTTTGGGTGAGCGTGTCCATCATCGGGCGGAGGCGTCGGGCAAGCTCGCCGGCGAGGAGCTGTCGCGCCGCCTGAAGCTCGGCTTGGTTCTGCGCGGAAATGGTGGCCGCCACGCCCTCGGCACCGGCGAGGTCGAGCCGGCCGTTGAAGTACGCGCGGGCGGTGAACTCCCCGGCCTCGGCGAGGCGCGCGCCGCGGCGCAGCAACTCGTCGAGGAGCATCCGCGCGAGCAGCGGGTTGCCGGGGAGGTGAAGCTCGATCAGATCCTCGCCACTGTAGCTGCGCGGCGCGTGGAACGCGTAGATCCAGATCGGGAGCGACAAACGGTTGAACGCGATCGTCTCGCGCGTGGCCGAACCCTGCTCCAGACGCGCCGCCGGCGCCAGCGATCGAGCGATTTCCCGCGCCCGATCCCCGCTCATGCGAACGATCATCCGCGCCGCCGACCCGACGGCGGAGCTGATGGCGGCGATGGTGTCATAGGGATGAGGGATGAAGGATGAGGGATGAAGGATAAAAATGCAGGAGAACGCATCAGCCTTTTCATCCCTCATTCTTCATCCCTCATCCCTACCCGCGCTTCTTATCCGCGTCGCGGCGGATTTCTTCGGCCTTGGCTTGCAGGCTTGCGAGCCAGCCTCCCAGCCCGCCCTTGGGTGCGGGGGCATTCTTCTTCGCGCCGATGCCGCCGATGCCCGGTTCGTCCCCGCGACGCTGGTTGCGCGTGGGCTTGGCGTCCACGATCACCTTGCCCGCCTTCTCGGCCTCCTCGCGCTCCTTGATGTGATCGCGGATGCGCTTGGATTCGATGATGCCGATCGTCGTGCTCGTCAGGATGTACAGGTTCAACCCGCTCGGGCCGTTGTAGAGGAACACCGGGAAGATCAGCGACATCCACTTCATCATCTTCTGCTGCTGCACCTGCTCGGGCGTCGTCGCCGGGGGCTTGGGCGTGAAATGCTGCTGGAGGTAAAACACGACGGCCAGAAAGATCGGCAGGATGTTCAACGCACCGATCTCGATGCCCCAGAACAAACGAATGGGCTCCCACTCGATGAGCCGGTCGGGGCGGGCGAGATCTTCGATCCACGTCCAGCCCCAGAGGAACGGCGCTTGCCGTAGCTCAAACGTGCTGTTCAGCGCCGCGTACAGCGCGATCCAGATGGGCATCTGGAGGAACATGGGGAGACACCCGAGGATGGGCGTGAACCCCTGCTCCTTGTAGACCGTCATCATCGCCTTGTTCAGCTCGTCCTTGTTGTCGCCGTACTTCTTCTTCAGCCGATCGATCTCCGGGCCCATTTTGCCCATCTTCAGCATGGAGATCTGCGAGCGCTTGGTGATCGGGTGCAGCGCGATGCGCACGACGCACACGAGCGCGATGATCGCCAACCCCCAGTCGCCGGCGTTGGCGCCGGCGAACCCGCCGAACACCCAGTAGAAGAACCCGAGCATCGCGACCAGCGCGCTGACCAGCCACTGGAACGTGCAGATGCCGCACCACTCATTTTTGATCACGAGCGTCGCGTCGTAGCTGCGCGGGAAGGCTTCGTAATACTCGCGGTTGAGGATCTGGCGGTGCTTGGGGCCGAGGTAGAGGGACATCGGCAAGTCGAGCGTGGAGTTGGCCGCGACGTTGATCTCGCCGGTTGTGAACTGCGTCGTCACCTGCCGCTGCGGGGGCAGGGCTTGCGGGTTCAGCGCGGTGGCGTCGACGGTCGCGAGGTACTTCGGCACCGCCGTGCCCTGCTCGAGCGGCTCGGGGCGAAGGATGGCGTTGAAATAGACGCTCCCCCCGCCCGCCCAGAGCAGCGGCTGGCCGTCCTTGCTGGTGATGAGGTTGCGCCCCGCGGCGTCGGAGAATTCCTCGGCCAGGAGGTGTTTCACCTCGACCGTCTTCGTGCCGTCGAGGTAACCAACGACGACCTGTCGATCCGGCCCTCGCTCCAGCTCCTGCGGGGGCAGCGCCGGACCATTGAATACCGCCGCGATCTTGATGGGCTGGTCAGATAGATTCTCGAACGTCTGGCGGATCTTGACGTCGTAGCCCGCGCTGGCGTGGTCGGCACCAAAGATTTCGTATCGCTTTCGGACGCGCACGACTGGCGCGGCGCCCCCGGGCGCGAGATCGAGCGAGAACGTCGCCGTGCGCTCGGTGGCGCCGGGGTCGAGGTTCCAGTGCAGGCCGGCCAGGTCAAAGCGCGTACCGTTGACGACGACCGTCTGCGTCGCCAGCGGGCGCGCGTCCGGGTCGGTCGTGGGCGGGGATTGGAACGTGTACACGTCCTTCGCCTCGTGGTCCTTGTAGCGCTTGAGCGTGGCCAGGTCGATGCCGCCGCCGGTGCTGGTGAGGGTGAGCTTCAAGGGGAAAACGTCGCCTTCGGGGTCGCCGGCGCCCAGCTCGACGCGCGTCGGCTGCGTCGCGGCGTTCGTGACGCGCGCGTTCGCGCGGGCGGGCTGCGTGCTGATCCCGGCCCCGGTCGTGGGGGCGCCGGCGTCGCCCGC
>JBBSLV010000146.1:0-8603 GCA_038233535.1 Tepidisphaerales bacterium
ATTCCGCCGGGACGGAACTTTTACGCGTCCCGGTAGTTAATTTCGGATTATCGGACAACCGGGCCTTAATGAATATCTCGGGGAAAGAACCGGCCGCTTTGTCGCGAGGTGAACGTGAGATGACGCGCGTGCGCCAGCGTGCCTACCATCCCCACATAAAGTTCGAAAGGACCGCCGCAAACCGTTTAGTGCGCACGGATCCTGAGATGGAAGGATCTATGCGAGACCGTTGGCCCGGCGTCTTCGCCGGCGTGCTGTTTTCAGCGTTATTGCTCACGACGATCGGCGGGTGCGAGAAGCCCGCGCCGCCCCCCGCGCCGCCCCCGCCCCCGGTGACGGTCGCCCGGCCTGTCGAGCGCGAGGTCATCGAGTGGGACGAGTACACCGGCCACCTCCAGGCCAAGGAGACCGTCGAGGTTCGCGCCCGCGTCAGCGGTTTCGTCGAGAAGGCGGAGTTCGACGAAGGGTCAATGGTGAAGGCGGGGCAATTGCTGTTCGTCATCGACCCGCGCCCGTTTCAGGCGGTACTGGCGCAGCAGCAGGCCCAAGTGCAGCGCGCCGTGGCGCAGCGCGATTTCGCCGTGAACGAGTTCAAGCGCATCGAGAACCTGCGCCCGAGCGGCGGGGCATCGGAGTTGGAACTGGAGAACGCCCGCCAGCGCATGCTCGAGTCCGAGGCCGCCGTCGCCGCCGCGCAGGCACAGGTGCAGGCGGCGCAGCTTGACGTCGAGTTCACGCGCGTCACGGCGCCGATCTCCGGCCGCATCAGCCGCAAGTACGTCACGCCCGGGAACCTCATTAACGGCGGGGAGGGCCAGTCAACGCTGCTGACGACGATCACTTCGATCGACCCGATTTACGCCTATACCGACGTCGACGAGACGTCGGTGCTCAAGTACCAGCGCCTGGCGCTGCAGAACAAGCGCGACAATGCCCGCGACATGAAGATCCCGATTTTCATGGCGCTTTCGAACGAACAGGGGTTCCCGCACGAGGGGGTCATCGATTTCGTCGACAACCGCATCGACCCCGACACCGGCACGCTCCGCGCCCGCGGCGTCTTCTCAAACCCCACGGGCTACCTCACGCCCGGCATGTTCGTGGTGCTGCGCATCCCCGGCAGCGGGCGGTACAAAACCATGCTCGTGCCGGACCTGGCGATCGGCACCGACCAGGACCAGCGGTTCGTGCTCGTGGTGAAGGACGAGGGCACGGTGGAGCGCCGCGTCATCCAGCCGGGCGCGCTGTTCGGGCGGTTCCGCTCGATCGAGGAGGGGATTTCCGAAAATGACCGGATCATCATCAATGGCTTGCAGCGCGCCCGCCCCGGCGCCAAGGTGAACGCGCAGGAGACTCAGATCAACGCCGACGAGGTGCAGATGACGGCCCCCGGCTCGCCGGCGACGCAGTCGTTGCCCAGCACGCGCCGGTTGCCCGCGACGCGCTCCACGCCCGCCACCACCGCGCCCGCCACCAGCACGCCCGCCACGACCGCGCCGATCGGGGCCGCCACCATCGGGGCCGCCCTATGAGGTTCGCCCACTTTTTTATCGACCGCCCCGTCTTCGACGTCGTCCTCTCGATGGTGACGATCCTCGTCGGCACGATCGCGATGTTCAACCTGCCGGTGGCGCAATACCCGGAGATCGCGCCGCCCACCGTCGTCGTCAGCGCCCGCTACCCCGGCGCCAACGCGCAGGTCGTTTCCGACAGCATCGCCACGCCCATCGAGCAGCAGGTCAACGGCGTGGAGAACATGCTGTACCTCTCCAGCCAGTGCAACAACGACGGCAGCCTCCAGATGACCGTCACGTTCGCGCTGGGCACGAATCTGGACATCGCCCAGGTGCAGGTGCAGAACCGCGTTGCCTTGGCCGAGCCGCAACTGCCCGAAGAGGTGCGCCGGCAAGGCGTGACGGTTCGAAAAAGCTCGCCTGACATCACGCTCGTCGTTCAGTTGTACTCCCCGAACGAATCGTACGACCGGCTCTACCTGAGCAACTTCGCGACGCTCCAGGTGCGCGACCAGCTCGCCCGCGTGGCGGGGGTGGGCGACATTCGCGTGTTCGGGGCGCGCGACTACTCGATGCGCATCTGGCTCGACCCGCAGAAGCTCGCGGCCCGAAGCGTGACGGCGGGGGACGTGGTCGAGGCGATCCGCGAGCAGAACGTGCAGGTCGCCGCCGGCGTCGTCGGCGCCCAACCGCTGCCCGAAGGCGCGGCGGACTTTCAGTACACCGTCAATGCGCAGGGGCAGCTGGCCGATCCCGCGGAGTTCGGTGAGATCGTCGTGAAGCGCGGCGAAGGCACGCGCGTAACCACCATTAAGGACGTCGCCCGCGTCGAGCTTGGCGCCGCCGACTACGCAACCGCCACGCTCTACAACAACCAGCCCGCCGTCGGCGTCGCCGTCTTCCAGCTTCCCGGTTCCAACGCTATCAACACCGCCAACGCCATCTACGCCCGCATGGAGGAGCTGAAAGAGACCTTCCCGCCCGGGATCGAGTACTCGATCCCCTACGACACCACGCTCTTCGTCCGCTCGAGCATCCGCGACGTTGTCAAGACGCTGCTCGAAGCCGTCGCGCTCGTCGTCATCGTCGTGCTGGTGTTTCTCCAGAGCTGGCGGGCGTCGCTCGTGCCGCTGCTGGCCATCCCGGTGTCGCTCATCGGCACGTTCGCCTTCATGAAGGCGTTCGGCTTCTCGCTGAACAATTTGTCGCTGTTCGGGATGGTGCTGGCCATCGGCATTGTCGTCGATGACGCGATTGTCGTCGTGGAAAATGTCGAGCGATGGATCGAGCAGGGGCTCAGCCCGCGCGACGCGACCTACCGCGCCATGACCGAGGTGACGCCCGCCGTCATCGCCATCGCGTTCGGGCTTTCCGCGGTGTTCATTCCCGTCGCGTTCATCAGCGGGATCACCGGGCAGTTCTACCGGCAATTCGCGCTGACGATCTCGATCTCCACGCTGCTCAGCGCGTTCAACTCGCTGACGCTCAGCCCGGCGCTGGCGGCGCTGCTGCTGCGTCCCAGGCACGGCAGGCAGGACTGGTTCCAGCGGCTGATCAACTTCGTACTGAGCTGGTTCTTCCGGCTCTTCAATAAGACGCTGGCGGTGGGGACGAATGCCTATGTCGGCATCACGCGCCGCGCCGTGCGCGTCGCCGTCATCCCGCTGCTGATCTACCTGGGGCTGGGAATGCTGGGATATCTCGGCTTCGGCGCGGTCCCGCTGGGCTTCATCCCGTCGCAGGATCAGGGCTATCTGCTCGTCAACCTCCAGATGCCCGACGCCACCGGCTTCGAGCGCACCTATGGGTCGATGGAAAAGCTGATGTCGATGGCGCGCTCCAACCCCGGCGTGAAGGACGCCGTCGCCATCGTCGGCTTCTCGTTCCTCACCGGCGGCAGCCAGTCCAACGCGGCCACGATGTTCGTCACCCTCGATCCATTCGATGAGCGGGCCGAGCATCCGGAACAATCGGCGACGGCGCTGACGGGGAAGCTGTTCGGGCAATTTTCCCAGGTCCAGGAGGGGCTTGCGCTGGTCTTCCCCCCGCCGCCCGTGCGCGGGATCGGCACGGCGGGGGGCTTTAAGATGCAGGTGCAGGACCGCACGGGCGGCGGTGACTTCAAAGCGCTCGAAGCCGTCACCAACGACCTGATGAACGCCGCGCGCCAGCGCCCGGAGATCGCGGCGATGTTCAGCAGCTACCGCGCGAACGTCCCGCAACTAAAGGTCGAAGTCGACCGCATGCGCGTCAAGCAGCAGGGCGTCGAGCTGACCGACGTGTTCCAAACGCTTCAGGTCTTTCTCGGAAGCCAGTACGTCAACGACTTCACGTTCCTTGGCCGCGTGTTCCGCGTGCTGGCGCAGTCCGATGCCGCCTTCCGCGCCACCGCCGAGGACATCGGGCAGTTCCAGACCCGCAACATCGCCGGGCAGATGGTTCCGCTGGGCGCGCTGATCGAAGTGAAGGAAATCACCGCCCCCGGCCGTATCCAGCGCTACAACCTCTACCCGTCGGCCGACATCCAGGGCGGCGGGGTGCCCGGCGTCAGCAGCGGGCAGGCCATCTCCATCATGGAGGAGATCGCGGCTGAAACACTCCCGCCGGGCTATGCGTACGAGTGGACCGAGATGGCCTACCAGGAAAAGCTCGCCGGCAGCACGGCGCTGCTCATCTTCCCGTTGTGCGTGCTGTTCGTCTGGCTCACCCACTCAGCGGAGTACGAGAGCTTCGCGCTGTCGACGTCGATCATCCTGATCGTCCCCATGTGCCTCGTCGCCGGCATCGGGGGGGTGTGGCTGGTGGGGCAGGAGAACAACATCTTCACGCAGATCGGCTTCGTCGTGCTCGTCGGGTTGTCGGCGAAGAACGCCGTGCTGATCGTCGAATTCGCCAAGCAGCAGGAGGAGCAGGGCAGGAACTACGTCGACGCCGCCGTCGAAGCCGCGCGCCTGCGGCTGCGTCCGATCCTCATGACGAGCTTCGCGTTCATCCTCGGCGTGGTCCCGCTGGTGATCGCCAAAGGCGCCGGCGCCGAGATGCGTCACGCGCTGGGCACGGTCGTGTTCTGGGGCATGATCGGCGTGACGCTCTTCGGCATCTTCCTGACGCCGGTGTTCGACGTCGTCATCCGCTGGGCCGGCACGAAGCTGGGCGTGAAGCCCCCGCACCATCTGCCGCCCCCGCCCGCCGCCTCCTCAGCGCCGGCTCACGCGGTGGGGCATTAGCTCGAACGCGGGTAAACGTGGAGTGCGTGACATCCTGTGCGGCCGGCGATGCTGTCGGAAGCATCGGGAGAACACAGGTCGCAGCTCACGCCCGGTTCTATCCCGGTGGCGGTGGGGGCGTCGTCAACAGCACCGGGGGCGCCGGCGCCGGGGAGCTGAGCAGCTCGTCCAGCACGTCACGCAGGGTGACGATGCCCTCCACGCCGCCGTACTCGTCGACGAGGAACACCATTTCCGTCCGCTTCTCGTGAAACAGTTCGATCAGCCGGTCCAGCGTGATGCGCTCGGGCGCGAAGACGGCCGGCCGCGCCAGCAGCGTCAGCACCGAGATGTCCGCGCCGGCGTGACGTGCCGTCAACAGCTCGCGCGTGAGGATGACGCCCGTGATTTTGTCCATCCCCCCGTCGCACAGCGGCATCCGGCTGAACAGGTACTGCTCGACGGCGGCCATGTTCTCCGCCATCGACTGTTTCAGATCGACAAACGCCACGCGCGTGCGCGGGACCATGATCTCGTTGGCGCGGCGCTTGCCGATCGTCAGCGCGTTGAGAATCAGCGCGTGCTCGCGCGACGTGACGATGCCGTCGTCGGCGGCCTGCCTCGCCAGCAGCCGCAGCTCGTCGGCCGTTACGCCATTGTCGTCCTCGAACTCCTCGACCCGGCCCAGCCCCAGCGGACGGGTGATGAGGTTGGCCATGTTGTTCATCACCCACACGAGCGGGCGGATCGCCCGTTGGATGGTCAGCACGGGCACGGCCGTCAGCGCCGCCGCGGGCTCGACGTAGCGCAGCGTCAGCGCCTTGGGCAGCAGCTCGCTGAACACGACGGTCAGCAGCGTCACCAGGATGAAGCTCATCGCCGTCGCCACAACGGTCATGATGGCCGGCGACAGCGCGATCACCGGCCCGAACGCCTGGTGCAGCACGGCCGACATCGCCGGCTCGCCGATCCACCCGAGCATCAGGTTGGTCATCGTGATGCACACCTGGATCGCGCCGATCGCACTCGTCGGATCACCCTTCAGCCGCTCCATTGCGGAGGCGGCGCGGACGCGCCCCTTGGCGCGCAGCGCCTGTAGCTGCGCGGGCCGCGTCGCGACGACCGCGTATTCGCTGATGACGAAAAACGCATTGAGCGCGATGAGCAGGGGAACGGACGCCAGGGACCATTGCAGTGACACGCCGGCAAGCTTATGCGCCACCCGCGTGGGGAAGCAAATGCCAACAAACGACACGTGGGCCAGAACCTGTGCCTCCGCGACGATACCCCGGAGCGACTAGTTTGTCGCCTTGAACCGCTCCCCGCAATCCGCAGAATGGCCGCCCTGGAAAAACAGGGGTTAGGGATGAACCTGCGCGCGTTGTTTGCACGCGCGGGAGTGAGGGTGACTGTCATGGCCGACGCTGTTACGCCGACAATACGAACGTTTCAGGTGTTTCCGGATGTCCCGGAGCCGCTTGGCCCGCTGCTGGAGCTGTCGAGAAATTTCTGGTGGGTGTGGCATCCCGACGCGGTCGAGCTGTTTCGGCGGCTCGATCGGGAGCTGTGGGAGAAGGTGCACCACAACCCCGTGCGGCTGCTCGGCTCAATCGCGCAGGCGAAGCTGAAAGAGGCGGCGGAGGACGAGGGACTGCTCGCGCACCAGGCGCGCGTCTATGCGGCATTCAAGCACCACCTGGCGGAGCAGGGGTGGTTTCACCAAGCGCATCCCGACGTGACGCTGCTGGCGGCGTACTTCTCGGCGGAGTTCGGGGTGCACGAGTCGCTGCCGATCTACTCCGGCGGATTAGGCATCCTCGCGGGCGATCACCTGAAGTCGTCGAGCGAGATCGCCGTCCCGCTGGCGGGCGTCGGGCTGCTGTACCGCAACGGATATTTCCAGCAGTACCTCTCGGCCGACGGGTGGCAGCAGGAGGCGTACCCGGAGCTCGACTTTTACAACCTCGCCGTCGAGGAGATGACGCACACCGACGGCTCGCCGATTCACGTCCGCGTCGATCTCCCGGACAACGCCGTGTTCTGCAAGGTCTGGCGGGCGATGATCGGACGCATCCCACTGTATCTGCTCGACACGAACCTCGCTGAAAACGCCCCTGCCGACCGCGAGATCACGAGCAAGTTGTACGGGGGCGGCACGGAAATGCGCATCAGGCAGGAGCTGGTGCTGGGCATCGGCGGGGTGCGCGCGCTGGGCGCGATGCAGGTCAAGCCAACCGTTTTCCACATGAACGAAGGGCATTCCGCCTTCCTCGCGCTGGAGCGCGTCCGCGTGCTGCTCGAGGCCAAGCCCGAGCTTACGTTCGATCAGGCCCGGCAGATGGTGATGGCGACGAACGTTTTCACCACGCACACGCCGGTCCCCGCCGGCATCGACATGTTCCCCCCGGACATGGTGCTCAAATACTTCGCGAACTACATCCCTCTGCTGAAGCTCGATGATGAAGGGTTCCTGTCGCTGGGACGCGAGGACGTGACCAACGCCAAGCAGGGGTTTTCGATGGCCGTGCTCGCGGTGCGGCTGGCGGACAGCATCAACGGTGTCAGCGAACTGCATGGCACCGTGTCGCGCGACATGTGGCACAACATCTGGCCGCAGGTGCCGCGCCACGAGGTGCCGATCCACCACATCACCAACGGCATCCACACGCGGTCATGGCTCAGCCAGGACATGTCGTTCGTGCTCGACCGGTATCTCAGCGGCAAATGGATGAGCGACCCTTCCGACCAGACGGTGTGGGAAGGGATCATGCAGATCCCCGACGAGGAGCTGTGGCGCGCCCACGAGCGCTGCCGCGAGCGCCTCGTCGGATGGGTGCGGCAGACGCTGAAGGAGCAGCTCACCAAGCGCGGCGCGAGCTACGACGAGATCACCGGCGCCGACGAAGTCCTCGATCCCGAAGCGCTGACGATCGGCTTCGCCCGACGCTTCGCATCATACAAGCGCGGCGCGCTGCTGCTGCGCGACCAGGACCGGCTGCGGGCGCTGCTGGAGAACACGAAGCAGCCGATCCAGTTCGTCTTGGCGGGCAAGGCCCATCCAGCCGACCAGGAGGGCAAGGAGCTGATCAAAACGATCGTCAACTTCGCGCGCGACCCCAACCTGCGCCGCCGCATCGTGTTTTTGGAGAACTACGACATCAACATCGCCCGCTACCTTGTGCAGGGCGTGGACGTGTGGCTCAACACCCCGCGCCGCGGGATGGAAGCCAGCGGGACGAGCGGGATGAAGGCGGCGGTGAACGGTGTGCCGAACTGCTCGATCCTCGATGGGTGGTGGGTCGAGGGGTACGCGCTGGACCACAACGTCGGCTGGGCCATCGGGCGCGGCGAAACGTACAACGACGGGAACGTGCAGGACCAGATCGAGAGCCAGGGGCTGTACGACATTCTTGAGAAGCAGATCGTCCCGCTGTTCTACAAGCGCGGCGTCGACAACATGCCGCGCGAGTGGATCGGCCGAATGAAAACGTGCATGCGCCGCCTCGCGCCGGTGTTCAACACCAATCGCATGGTCCGCGACTACGCAGAAAGGTTTTACATCCCCGCCAGCACGCGCGGGCAGACGCTGGCGGCCGACGGGCTGGCGCGGGCCGTCGCGCTGGCGACGGCGAAGGACAACCTCCGCGGCAAGTGGAGCGACATCAAGGTCGTCGGCGTCCACGCCAGCGGCAACGGGCACTTCAAGGTCGGCGACACGATGCAGGTCGAGGCGCTCGTCGATTTGCCCGGCATCAGCCCGGGGGATCTGTCCGTGCAGCTCTACGCAGGTCCGATCAACGCGGCGGGGGAGATCGAGCGCCCGCGGACGCGCACGATGGGCTACTCGAAGGAACTCGCCCCCAACCGCCACCTCTTCACCGGC
>JBBSLV010000147.1:0-8602 GCA_038233535.1 Tepidisphaerales bacterium
AGTCAGTTTGAACAGTCACTTCAAACAATCACCTGGGACGCCGGGGGCTACTCCCCAGTCACGATTTGTGCCAGTGTAGGTGAGGGCGCTGCCCGAGGACAAGTCCGAGGACAAGTGCAAAGCGGATCGGCGCTCTCACCCGCGCCTGTTCCGCAGAAGCCCAGGCCTAAGGCCTGGGCTTTTCCAGGACTTCGCGCGGGGCGCTGCCCGCTTGACCGGGGGTCGAAATCATTCAACAATGTATCCGGATGGAGCGATGGATGCTCCGTTCTCGTTTTGCCCAGGAAAAGCATCGATCATGCGCCTGCCCTTCCTCGAACTTGCCCGTCGTCGCGTCGTCGTGCTCGACGGCGCGATGGGATCCAATCTTCAGTGCCGCCCGCTCGATCTCCAGCGCGACTGGATGGGCCACGAGAACATCTCCGAGGTGCTGAACTTCTCCCGCCCGGACGTGATTCAAGAGATCCATGAAGCGTTCCTGGAAGTCGGCTGCGATGCGGTCGAGACCAACACCTTCGGCGCCAACAAGATCGTCATGTCCGAATCCGACATGGCGCACCGCGTCTTCGAGAACAACCGTTTAGCCGCCGAGCTTGCTCGGCACGCCTGCAACAAATTCGAAACCCCCGACAACCCCAAATACGTTATAGGCTCCATCGGCCCGGGCACAAAGCTGATCACGCTCGGGCAGACGACGTGGGACGTGATGCTCGACAGCTACCGCGAGCAGGTGCGCGGGCTGCTCGCCGGCGGGGTCGATGTGCTGCTCATCGAGACGCAGCAGGACATGCTCGCCATCAAGTGCTGCATCGCCGCCGCCAACAGCGCGATGGCCGAAGCGAATCGTCGCGTGCCCCTGATCGTGCAGGCGTCGTTCGACACCAACAACGGGCAGCAGATGCTGACCGGCTCCGATCCCAGCGCGCTGGTCGCGACGTTCATGCCCTACGACGAGGTGCAGGTGCTTGGGCTGAACTGCGCGCTGGGCCCCTACGAGCTGGCCGAGAGCACGCGCTACATCGCGGAGAACTGGCCGCGGCTGGTCAGCGCGCTGCCCAACGCGGGGTTGCCGATCATGGTCGACGGCCAGAGCCACTTCCCCATGACGCCGCCCGACTTCACGAAGGGGATGATGCGCTTCGTCGAGGAGTTTGGCGTGAATGTCGTCGGGGGATGCTGCGGGACGATGCCCGAGCATATGAAAATGCTTGTCGAAACGCTGGATCTGGCGCAGCGGGAACGTCCGCGGATGAGTCGTGGGCTTGCGCCCAAATCGCGCGACGTTCAACCCAGGCCGCAGGTGTCGAGCCTCGTCAGCGCCGAGGACATTCGTCAGGATCTGTCGTACCTCATCGTCGCCGAGCGCACGAACACCAACGGCTCGCGGCAGTTCAAGCGATTGCTTCAGGAGGAGAACTTCGACGGGCTGGTGTCGATGGCCCGCGACGAGGTGCGCGACGGCAGCCACATGCTCGACGTCTGCGTCGACTTCGTCGGCCGGGACGGGGTGGCCGACATGCACAAGGTCGTCAAGCGGTACGTCAATTCCGTCAATGTCCCGCTCATGCTCGACAGCACGAACCCGGACGTCTTGGAAGCGGGGCTGAAGCTCGCGCCCGGCCGGTGTGTCCTGAACTCGATGAATCTGGAAGAGGGCGAGGAAAAACTCGGCCACATCTGCGCGCTGGCGAAGAAGTACGGCGCCGCGGTGGTCGCCGGGACGATCGACGAAGACAAGCTCAACGCTATGGCGCGCACGGCCGAACGGAAGATCGCGATCGCCACGCGCATCCGCGACTTGGCCGTGGGCAGGTTCGGGCTGCGCGACGAAGACCTGCTGTTTGACCCGCTCGTGTTGCCGATCAGCACGGGCATCGAGGAGGACCGCCGCAACGCCTTGGAGACAATCGAAGGCACGCGGCGCATCTCGCAGGAGCTGCCCAAGTGTCACACGGTGGTCGGATTGTCGAACATCAGCTTCGGGTTGAAACCCGCGGCGCGGGTGGTGCTGAACAGCGCTTTCCTGCACGAGCTGCGCCAGGCGGGCCTCACCGGCGCGATCGTCCACGCCAGTAAGATTCTCCCACAGAACCGCATCCCCGACGAGCAGTGGAGCGCCGCCCTCGACCTCATCCACGACCGCCGCCGCGAGGGTTTCGACCCCCTCACGCACTACATCTCCCTGTTCCCCGACGACGCAAATACGGGGTCCGTCCCCGTTTTCAAGGGAGCGTACGACGACCTCACGATCGAGGAGAAGCTCAAGCGCCACATCATCGACGGCGAAAAACGCAACCTCATCGTGCATCTCGACGAGGCCCTTAAGACCTACCCCGCGCTGGAGATCATCAACACGCTGCTCCTTGACGGCATGAAGGTCGTCGGCGAACTGTTCGGCTCGGGGCAGATGCAGCTCCCGTTCGTGCTGCAAAGCGCCGAGACGATGAAGGCCGCCGTCGCGCACCTCGAGCCGCACATGGAAAAGGCCGAGGGGCAGAGCAAGGGCAAGATCGTCCTCGCCACCGTGCGCGGGGACGTGCACGACATCGGCAAGAACCTGGTCGATATCATCCTCACGAATAACGGCTACACCGTTTACAACCTCGGCATCAAGCAGCCGATCAACGACATCCTGTGCGCTTGCGAGCAGCACAAGGCCCACGCGATCGGAATGAGCGGGCTGCTCGTGAAGTCCGTCGCGGTGATGAAGGAAAATCTCGAAGAGCTAAATGCCAAAGGAATCGCCGTGCCCGTGCTGTTGGGGGGCGCGGCGCTGACAAGGGATTACGCCGAAGACGATCTGGCGACCTTGTACAGAGGTCCGCTGCTGTATTGCCGCGATGCGTTCGAGGGCCTCCACATGATGGACGCCATCAGCGGCGGGAAGACGCCGGCCCTGGTGACCGAGCAGCGCGAGCGGTCGCAAAAGCGCAAGCGGCTGCGCGAGAACGCGGTCAAGCCGAAGAGCCTCGACGCCGCGGGCGAGCACAGAGTTGACCACGACAACCCCGTGCCCCTCCCGCCGTTCTGGGGGCGGCGCGTGGTGACGGATTTGTCGCCGAAGCATTTGTTCCCGTTCATCAATGAGAACGCGCTGTTCCGCGGGCAGTGGGGTTTCAAGCAGGGCAAGCTGCCGGTCGACGAGTTCGAGCGGCTGACCGAAGAAAAAGCCCGCCCGGTGTTCGAGGCGCTGAGGAAGCGCGCCCTCGCCGAAGGATTCCTCGAGCCCAAGGTCGTCTATGGCTACTTCCCCGTTCAATCCGACGGCGACGATCTGATCGTCTATCACACGGAATCCTTTGGACCCCTCGCCGCCGAGGGCGAGCGTACGATCCGCCCGAACGGGCCGGCGCGGGAACAGTTGCGCTTCAAATTCCCCCGCCAGGAAGGCCGCCGGCGGTTGTGCATCTCCGACTTCTATCGCCCCAAGTCGTCGAACCAGTTCGACGTGCTCGGCATTCAACTCGTCACCGTCGGCGATGCCGCCACGGAGATCGCCGAGGAACTTCGCAAGGAAAACAAATACCAGGACTACCTCTACCTCCACGGCTTCGGCGTCGAGTCGGCCGAGGCGCTGGCGGAGCTGTGGCACAAACGGATGCGGCAGGAGCTTGGTTTCGGCTCCGAGGACGCCCCCAACGTTCGCGAAATCTTCCAGCAAGGCTACCGCGGCAGCCGCTACAGCTTCGGCTACCCCGCCTGCCCCAATCTGGAGGACCGCGCCCTGATCGCGCGACTCCTGCGGCCCGAAGAGATCGGCGTCACGCTCAGCGAGAACTTCATGCTCGTCCCCGAGCAAAGCACCGACGCCATCATCGCCCACCACCCGCAGGCGGCGTATTTCGACGTCTAGCCTTGAGCTAGTTGGCCGTTCCCCCGCGCGGGCGGCGCAGCCAGATGTACATCATAGCGATCAGGCAAGACCCACGATACGCTTTGCCGATCCGCATGCACCTCCAACTCACTCGCCTGAACAAGTACCGGCACGTCGTGTTCACCGGTCCGGCCGGGAGCACGGCGCGGATCGTGAACCTCGCGCCGCCGGCGGCGCCGGAAGCGTGCGGGGAGGCGCGGGGCGGCGTGTCCCAGCTTAGCACGGAGGAGGAAACGTTCATCCGCTCGCTGTTCGCCTGCGCGGGGCTTGACGCCGGCGCTTATCGCCCCGAGTCGCTCCGCCGGCGGTTGCAGGCGTGCCTGCGCGCGGTCCGCGCGGCGTCGATCCTTGATGCCCGGCGGGCGCTGGGGAAGAACCCGGCCCTTGTGCCCGTCGCGATCAACGCGATGGTCATTGGCGTCTCCTCGTTCTTCCGCGACGCGGCCGTCTATGACCAGATCGCGTTCAACGTCCTGCCGTCGCTGTTCCGCTCGAACAAGTCGCCCGCGCGGGTGTGGAGCGTCGGGTGCTCCGAGGGGCAGGAGCTGTATTCCGTCGCGATCCTGCTGGCCGAGCTTGGGCTGCTCGACGGATGTTACCTGCTGGGCACCGATTGCCGCGGCGAAGCCATTCACCGGGCGCGCGACGGGTACTACGACGCCGCGGCCCTGCGGTCGGTCCCGCAACCGTGGGTCGAAAAGTACATTCACCGCCAGGGCGACCGGTGGCGGATCGTGCCCGGGCTGCGCACGGCGGTGCAGTGGCGGACGGCGGACGTCACGCGCATCCAGGAGCCGGGCGTCTGGGATCTGATCCTCTGCCGAAACATGGCGATGTATCTCCGGCCCGAAGCTTCCGGTAAACTGTGGGAGATGTTCGAGCGGGCGCTGCGACCGGGCGGGTATCTTATCATGGGCAAGGCCGAGCGACCGATCAACGCCAAGCGGCTCTCGCCGGTCGGGCCCTGCCTGTTCCGGCGCGATCGGGGTTAATGCCGGGGGGGTTAATTCCGGGGTTGATGTCGGATTTGACGCGGGGGGCTGATCGTTGGGCATTCGTTCGCGGGTGTGCGGCTAAGTGGCTGCGCCGGGGTAGGCATTGATGTTTGGGCAACCCATTCAATATTTCCGCGCCGTTCCCACGCTGGTCGTGGCGATCGTCGGGCTGGCGGTGCTGTTGTGGGCCGACTGGCGCTGGGGGTTGCTGTTCAACCCGTCCGTGCTGTACGCGGAACTGCTGCTGCTGTGCGCGTGGATGCGCGACCGGCGGCTGCTCTGGCCGATCACGGTGCTGGCGGTGGCCGCGACAATCGCCGGGTACTTCCTGGAAAACGGCGACGATCGCTCCGTGGCGGGCCGCGTGCTGGCCGTCGTCGCCATCCTCACCGTCGCGATCGTCCTGCACTTCCTGATCGGCGTTTGGCGTCAGCTGTCATCGAGCCGGTTGCTGCTGAAGAACCGCGCCGACGACCTCGAGCGCGCCAACCGCGAGCTTCAGCTGCGCGAATCCGACATCGCCTCGCAGAACGAGGAACTTCAGAGCCAGACCGAAGAGCTCGAGCGCCAAAGCGAAGAGCTGCGCGTCGCCAACGACGAACTGGCCCAGCGCGAGCGGACGCTGGAGACGCTGCTGAGCCTCTCGCGGTCGCTGGGCATGGAGCTCGCGCCCGCCGAGACGATGAACCGCATCTGCGAGACGCTCGGGCAGCTCGTCAACGGCACGGGCACCGCCACCGCCATCCTCATGCGCCAGGACGACGCGATGGTCGTCCGTTGTCACTACGGCTTTCCCGACGGAATCATTACCGAGCGGATTCCGGCGGCGCAGTCGTTCGCCGAGCTTGTGTTCGAGCAGCAGCGCACGGGCTACCTCGACGACGTCTCGCTGCGCCCGGACCTGCAAGTGCCCCAACCGGTCAGCGGGGAGCGTATCGTGTCCGTCCTCGCGTCTCCGCTGGTCGTCCGGGGCAAGCCGGTGGGCACGCTGGAAATCTACGGACGCACCCGCAAGAGCTGGAACGACGATCAGATCGCGCTGGCCGAGTCGCTGGCGGCGCAGGCGGCGATCAGCCTGGAGAACGCGGAGCTGTTCACCGAGGTCGAGGCCGAGCGGATGCGGCTGCGGGCCGTGCTCAACACCGTTCCGTTCGGCGTGGCGATCTGCGACGGCGGCTGCCGGGATCTCATCGTCAACCCCGCCGGCGCCGCGACGCTGCACATTCCGGCCAACACGCGGATCTCGCCGCTGTCGACGGAGAACCGCTGGGTCTCGTACCGCGACGGGGATCGACTCACGTCCGACGACGCGCCGATCGTCCGCGCCGTCCGCCGCGGCGAGCACGTCGAGGCCGAAGAGCTCGAAATCGTCTTCCCCAACGGTCAACGCACGTTCATCCTCGCCAGCGCCGCGCCGATCCGCGACGGCGAGGGAAAGATTCAGGGCGGCGTGAGCGCGTGGGCGGACATCACCGTGCAGAAGTCGCTCCAGCGCGAGCTTGATTTGCGCCGCCGCGAAGCGGAGGAGGCGTCGACCCGCAAGTCGCGCTTTCTCGCCGCCGCCAGCCACGACATCCGCACGCCCGCCAACGCGATCAGCCTCATCGCGGAGCTGATCAAGCGCACGGCCGACAACCCGAAGATGGCCGACGAAATCCCGCAACTCGCGCAGGAAATGCATTCCAGCGCGATGTCGCTGGTCAACCTCGTGACGAATGTGCTGGACGTGACGCGGTTCGACAGCGGCAAGCTCGAGCTGCACGAGACGGAGTTCCCGCTCTCGACGCTGCTGGAGGAAGAGGTCCGCCAGACGCTGCCGCTGGCGCAGGCGAAAGGGCTGGCCTACGAGCTACAGGAGCCGGCGGCGTCGCTGTGGCTGATGACCGACCGCGTGAAGCTTGGTCGCGTCATGGGCAACCTGCTGGGCAACGCGATCAAGTTCACGGACGCCGGCGCCGTGCGCGTCTCCGCCGGCCGAACGGAGCAGGGCGGCGTGCAGATCCAGGTCGCCGACACCGGAATCGGCATCAGCCCGGAGAACCAGGAAAAGGTCTTCGACGAGTTTTTCCAGCTCTTCGACCCGCAGCGAAGCAAGGGATCCGGGCTGGGGCTGGCGATCTGCAAGCGCCTCGTCGAGGCATTGGGCGGCACGCTGACACTGGACAGCACGGTCGGCCAAGGCGCCACGTTCGCCGTAACCCTCCCGTCAACGTGCGTCGCGCGCCGCGAGGAACCCGCGCGGCCGCCGTCGCCGGAGAAGGTCTGATCGTTCGAGATTCGACATAACGTCCCCCTCCCCCCTTGGCGGGCATCTTAATCGCCGCGCGCGTCAGACGCTCCCACGGCAAACGGCATTGCATTTCCAAGTCGCTACGCGCCGGGGATGGCGGCGTAGCGGTTGATGGCCTCGAGGAAGTAGTAGTCCCCGAAGATCAGCGAGCTGTCCATGCCCTTGTTATCCGGGACGTTGAGCGCGCCGTGCAGCAGGATGCCGTCGCTAACCGTGCCTTCGGCAAGATAGGCGTCGGACGCGAGGGACGAAAGGATTCCGCCGGCCTGTGCGTGATAATCGTCGGCCGCGGCGCCGTTGCCGCCCGCGCGGAGGAGTTGGCTGAGTTCGAGCAGCCCTGACGCGGCGATCGCCGCGGCCGAGGAATCTTTCCATGTGTTGGGGGCGGCGGGGTCGTCGAAGTCCCAGAAGGGGACGTTGTCGGCCGGCAGGCGCGCGAGGAAGTAGTCGGCCAGCTCCCGCGCCGTGGCAAGGAACTCCGCCCGGCCGGTCTGGCGATAGGCCATGGTGAAGCTGTAAATGCCCCATGCCTGGCCGCGTGCCCAGGTGCTCTCGTCGCTGTAGCCCTGATAGGTCTCGCCGGAGACGAACTCCCCGGTCTGGTCGTTGAAGTAGACCCAGTGGTACGACCCGCCGTCGGAACGGACCAGGTGCTCGGCCACGGTTTGCAGGTGCAGCACGGCGCGGTCGTAATACGTCTGGTTGCCCGTTTCTCTGGCGGCCCAGAACATCAGCTCCATGTCCATCGACTGGTCGAGCAGGACGCCGTAGTTCGCGCGCGGGTCGCCGGAGTCGCTGCGCCGCCAGGGGGTGCGGAACGCGCCGACGGTTTGGTTCCACTGCGTGTTCTTGGACGCCGCCGCGTCCAGCAGCACCTGGCGGTGGGTATCGCTGCCGCTGCTCTCATAGAGCGGGCGGAAGCTGTTGAGAATGCGGAAGGTCAGGTCGTCGATCTTCGACGCCTGACCGGCCAGCGGGAGCGTCCGCGCCGTCGCCTGATCGCGCCAGAACGTGTCACCCGTGCGCTCGTAGAGCTGCCACAGCGCGCCGGGCAGAAGCCCGGCCGTCCAATGGTTGACGTTCTGAAGCCGCCAACTGCCGTCGGCGAGCGTGTGCTCCGGATAGGCGTTGTTCGCCAAACCGTCAATGGTGTTGCGCAGCTGCTGCTCGGCGAACATGGCGGCGGCATCCATCTGCTGCGGCGCGTCCGGGGGCGGCTCGGTTCCCGCCGTGAGCGTGAAGGCGTCAAAGTTGCCGGTGGAGCCGTAGGTCGAGTTGCTGTCGATCACCAGCCGCAGCGCGTGCGTGCCCGCGGGCAGGGCGACCTCGCGGGTGAGCGTGACCCAATCCTCGTGATTGCCGGTGTTGGGGATGGTCAGCGTGCCCGTGAGGTTGGAGACGAACGCGCCGGTTGCGGCGTCGCGAAGCTCGACGTGGAACGTG
>JBBSLV010000148.1:0-8569 GCA_038233535.1 Tepidisphaerales bacterium
CCAGCGCCGCCGCGTCGATCGCCTGAAGCGTCGAGAGCGCGTCTTCGTATTCCCCGGCCTTGAACTGCGCCTGCCCCTGCTTCAGCGCGTCGGTTGGCGACGCGGTCTGGGCCTGGGCGAGAACGACGTTGCCCGCCGAGTCAGCGGCTTCGGAGTCACGGGCTTCGCGCTGCTCGGCGACGGCGGCATCAATGACCAGCGGCTGCGCTGCCTGCTGCGCGTATAGCGCCGGCGCCGCCATCCCAACGGCCAGCGCCAGCGCCGCGACCTGACGGCGGCGCGTACCGGGGCTGAGCGGTTTCCGATTCGTAAAGGACGAATTCGCACAGGACGAATTCGGGGAGGACGAAGCGTTCGAGAGGTCGGTCGAGGGGGTAGGGCCGGCGGGGCAATCGCTGCTGAAGAACACGTCGTTCCTCCTTAACACTGTCCTCCAGGCGCACGTGCCACGGCGCCCGGCTAAAAACTCGCGCTTCGACGGCCGCCGGGGCGGACCGCAACCGCCCCTCGTTCGCCGCGCCGGCTTTTAACCGGGCGTGCGGACTCGGGCGGTCGGCTGCTACGGGGTCGTCGGGGCATGCGCTGGAGAACCGGTTTGAATCATCCTGGTGCGAACTCTGCTGGTGCGAAATCTCTGGTGCAAACTCTCGTGATGTCGTGAAACGTCGGAGCCGTCAACGGCGACCCTACGGAAGATTCGCGCGTCATGTTCCCCGGCTGCCCGGCGTAATCGTGGCGGCACGGATTCGTCGAACCGGCGAGCTTGCGGCATCCGTGCCGCGGGGCCTGATTCTGCGCCCCAACTGCCGTCCCGGCGTCATCTGATCTCCGCCCTGAGCGCGGCACTCTAAACCAAGCATTCCGACGTTGCAAATAAAATCGTCCGTATCAACCGTATCAGTTAAGCCGCGAATCCGCGCTGCTGGGGCGACCGTTTTTATCGGCAAGTGCGGGAGAAAACGTGGCGCGCGCCGCACGCCGGCGCGGGCGCGATCGGACGCCGCCCCGCGCGGCGAGCGAAGCTCCAAACCACAAATTCCAAAACACAAACAAACGGCAAGGGGGAAAACGGCAAGGGGGAAAAAGAAGAAAGCTCCAAACGGAACGCTTCCGTTTGGAGCTTTCTTCTTTGAGTTTTTCTGTTTGTTTGGAATTTGGGATTTGCCGTTTGCCCGATGTTTATTTCTCTTCAATCGTGATCGTCTTGATCTTCACCGGGTCGTTCGGGCGGTCGTTGTCGTCGCGGGGGGCGTTGACGATCTTGTCGATCGTCTCCAGCCCCGCCGTCACCTTGCCGAACGCCGTGTACTGGTTGTCCAGGTGCGGGGAGCGGGCGTGCATCACGAAGAACTGGCTGCCGGCGCTGTCCGGATCCTGCGTCCGCGCCATCGAGAGGATGCCGCGGTCGTGCTTCGTGTCGTTGAACTCCGCCGGGACGCGATAGCCGGGACCGCCCGTGCCCGTGCCGGTGGGGTCACCGCCCTGGATCATGAACCCGGGGATCACGCGGTGGAAGATGACGTTGTCGTAGAACCCTTCGCGGGCGAGAAACACGAAGCTGTTGACCGTCTGCGGCGCGATCTTCGGATACAGCTCGGCCACCATCGTGCCGGCGTCGGTTTCGATGGTGGCGGTGTAGGTCTTGGCCGGCTCGATCTTCATGTCGCCGGGCTTGTCGTACTTCTTCTTGTCCTTGCTGACGTCGCCGGAGTCTTGCGCCTGGAGACTCGCCGCCTCCGGCTGCTGCTCGTCTGCGCCGGGCTGAACGACGGCAGAGGCGGAACCATCCGCCGACTGCTGCGGCGCGGGCGCGTTGGCGGCGATGACGATGTACGCAGCGCCGACGACAAGCAACGCGACGATGACAAACCGATTACGCATGGGAGTCTCCTGGAAGTGGCTTAATCAGACACCGTAGCCATCGCAAGGGAATGGTTCAAGGACATGCAGCCCTTTCCATGCCCGCAAATACCGGTTGACTCAATATCGCGACCCGGCGTACGGTGCTGCCGCGCCTAGGCGTCAACCGCAGATGGTTCTCGGCTCACCTCAGGCTCACATCTCTTCTTGCGAGTACGCTGATGAATCCCAAATTGCTAACGACGTTCGCCGCGAGCCTGCTCACTCTCGGTTGCCTTCAGACCGGCTGCACGACGATGGACCGCGAGGTTCAGGCCGACGGGAGCAAGCCCGCCGAGATGAAGGCCGCGGAGATGAAGCCGGCGGACCTCAAGACGGTCGGCAGGATCACCGCCGCCTGGCACGAGCGCCCGCGGCTGGGCGCCAACGAGATGATGGCCAAGTACGGCCCGCCGCAAGAGGCGACGAGCGAGCGGCTGATCTGGCACAACGCCGGGCCGTTCAAGCGGATTACGGTGATGAACCTCCTGACGCCACACGACTTCCCCCTGCCGCACGTTGACTACATGGAACACACGATCACCTACAACGTGCCCCAGGAGAAGGTCGGGGATTTGATCGCCTTCGACGCCAGTAGCACGATCAACCGCACGGTCGGCGAGCTATCGGCGCGCTGCGACCTGGAAGGTCACAACGTCCTGACGTTGAACCTGGACCACGACATCGTCACGGGCAAGAAGACCGTTGAAGAGGCACGTAAAGCGTTCGGCGAGATCGTTGAACAGGACGTGGCGGGCAAGCACCCGGCGTACGTCGAGAAGCTCCAGTTCAAGCCCGCCGAAGCATCCGCCGCCGCGTTCTCCGACAAGCCGGTGATCCCCGGCTCGCCCGTGCGTGCCGCCGACACCGACGACGCGGCAAAGGCGCAGCTGGCAGCCGGCGGCGACAAGATGGGTGACGCGGAGATCCTCGCCACCGTCGTCGCGATCGACCTCAACGAGATCCTCGCCGCCGCGCAGGCGCAGATGAAGAAGATCAGCCCCCCGGTCATGGAGTACGCCAAGATGCTCCATGAGGCGCACGGCATGAACATGGACAAGACGTTGAAGCTCGGCCAGCAGATCAGCGTGACGCCGGTCATCACGCCCAAGGTGGAGAAGCTGCAAGTGAAAGGGGCCGGCGAACTCGCGGACATCGTGCTTCTCAACGGCGAACAGTTCGAGCGCGCCTACCTCGCGGCGATGGTCAAGGGGCACACCGAAGCCCTGAGCACGATCGACACGCAACTTCTCAAGACGGCGAAGAACGAAGTGTTGAAGAAGCACCTGACCGAAACGCGTGGACACGTCGCCGCTCACCTTGAGAAGGCCCAGCAGCTTCAAGCGAACATGAAGCGATAAGGACCACGCATGACGCGACAAGCCACCATCGGAACCGAACGCGCGCGCGAAACGCACTACGGACTGTTTGCGCCCGTCGCTTCGGGCGTGGGACGGCTGGCAACCGTGTTCGTCAACCTGTACGCCGTGGACTTGCCCGACCGCCGGTGGGTTTTGGTCGACACGGGCCTGCCGAAATTCGCCTGGTACGTGCGCCGCGCCGTCGAAAGCCGCTACGGCGCCGGCGCGCGGCCGGAGGCGATCGTGCTCACGCATGGTCACTTCGACCACTCCGGGAACGCGCCAGAGCTGGCGGACGCGTGGGACGTGCCGGTTTACGCCCATGCGCTTGAGTTTCCGTACCTCACGCGCGATGCACAGTATCCGCCAGGCGATCCCACGCGCGGCGGGGCCATCAGCTTCCTGTCGCGTTTCTTCCCGGAGCGCGGAATGAATCTGAGCGGGCGCCTTCTCGCGCTGCCTGAGAACGGGTCGATCCCGTCGATGCCCGGCTGGCGGTGGGTTCACACGCCCGGTCATACGCCGGGACACGTGTCGCTGCTGCGGGAATCTGATCAGACGCTGCTCGCCGGCGACGCGGTGGTGACGACGGATCTGGATGGTTGGTCGAGCCAGTTCACCTGGCCGCGCGAACTCTCCCGTCCCCCCACGCCAATGACGCCCGACTGGTTCGCCGCACGCCAGAGCATCCGCCGACTGGCGGAACTCGATCCGAGTACGCTCGCCGCGGGACACGGGCTTCCCATGGCCGGTCGCCACTTGGGCGACGCGCTGCGCGCGTTCGCCGATGCGATGCCGGAACCGACAGGCGGGCGATTTGCCGGTCATCCGGTGACGTACGCGCCCGACGGCTCGGTCGCCGCGTTGCCGCCCCCGGTCGCCGACCCGCTGCCCCAGCGGCTCGCCCTCGGCATGGCCGTTGCCGGTGTCGTCGCGATCGCCGCCGTCGCGGCGCTTCGTCGGCAACGGAAAATTGAATCCGTTCGATGACGGCGGGACCTACGCCGCGGCGCTCTTGTCCTTCACGCGCTCGATGTTGGCGCCGACGGCGTTGAGCTTCTGCTCGATCTTCTCGTACCCCCGGTCGATGTGGTACACGCGGTCAATCCGGGTCGTGCCCTTGCCAACCAAAGCCGCAAGAACGAGGGCCGCGCTGGCGCGCAGGTCGCTCGCCATGACGGTTGCGCCTTGCAGCTCGCGGACGCCCTGAATGACGGCCGTCGCGCCTTCCTTGCGGATGTGAGCGCCCATCCGGTTCAGCTCACCCACGTGCAGGAAGCGATCCGGGAAAATGCGCTCGGTGATGACCGACATTCCGTCCCCGAGGCACAGCAGCGCCATGAGCTGGGCCTGAAGATCGGTGGGGAAGCCGGGGTACGGCTGGGTGGTCATCTCGACGGGGTTCAAGCGCCGCGAGCTGCTGACGAACAGCGTTCCGTTCTCGCGCTTGATCTTCACGCCCACCTCTTCCAGCCGGTCGATCACCGCGATCAGGTGGTCGGCATTGCAGTTTTTCAGTTCCAGCTCGCCGTTGGTGATGGCGGCGGCGATCATGAACGTGCCGCACTCGATGCGGTCGGGAATGATCCGGTGCTCGATGCCGATCAATCGGTCGACGCCTTCGATGCGGATCTCCGGCGTGCCGTGGCCTTTAATCTTCGCGCCCATCTTGATGAGCATCTCGGCGCAGTCGAGCACTTCCGGCTCGCAGGCGGCGCCGACGAGGACCGTTTCGCCCTCGGCCAATGCCGCGGCGCACATCACGTTGATCGTGCCCAGCACCGTCGGTCCCTGGGCGCCCCCGAGGTACATCTGGCAGCCTTTCAACCGCCCTTTCACTTCCCCGATGATGTTGCCGCCTTCGGTGCGGAACTCAGCGCCCAGCTTCATCAGCCCGCGGACGTGCAGGTCGACCGGGCGATCCCCGATGGCGCATCCGCCGGGGATCGACACGACCGCCTTCCCGCGCTTGGCGAGCATCGGGCCCAGCACGCAGATGGATGCGCGCATCGTCTTGACGATGTCGTAGCGCGCTTCGATCTGCGATTCATCCTGCACGGTGATGTCGAGCGGCCCGTTGAGCTGCGGCCCCCCGCCGATCGCTTCGCGGTCGGACTCGTGGCGGTAGACGTGGCAGCCCAGCTCCCCGACGAGCTTGGTCATCGAGTCGATGTCGGAGAGGCGCGGCACGCCGCGCAGCGTGGTCTTGCCCTCGGCCAGCAAACACGCCGCCACGATGGGCAAAGCGGAGTTCTTGCTCCCGCTGATTTCGATTTTGCCTTTGAGGCGCGTGCCGCCGCGAATGAGGAAGGAGTCCATCGTTACAGCCCGTCCTTAGGCCGGGGCCGGTGCCCCGTTGCCCGAAGTGAAGGCAGCTCGTACGGAGCCGCCGGTCAACAGTCGGTCTATCGGCCAGTCCATTGGCCGACGATCAATCTACATGATGTCACAAACGTTTGCCCGGTTATCGGCCTGTGCCCGCGGTGAACGGGGTGAGCCGACTGCGAGGTATTGTGACAACGAGCGGAGAGAATGCAAGGTTCGCGCAAAAGGAAAACCGATTCGGCCGGGGGAAGCCGAACCGGTTCTTGTGACTCGTAAAACGTCGGCCGCATTACGCGCGACGACGACGGTGGGCGAGAAGCCCGGCGCCGGCGAGAGCGAGGGCCGCAGTCGACGTCGGCTCGGGGACGTTGGCGAGGCGAACGGCATCGAGGCCGGCGAGGCTCAGCGCTTCGTCGTAGACGCGAACGTCGTCGATCAAGATCGGCGCGGACACGTTGCTCGTGGATGACGTGGCGACGCGGAAGTCATTGGCGTTGGCTGCCAACGCGGCTGGATTCGTGCCACTCAGCACGGTCGAGCCAAGCGCCGCCGCTGCCGCCGACTCGTCGCCGGAGTAGAACTCCACCGCTCCGTTGTTAAATGTCGCGGCAACGAAGATCCACTTGTCCGCGGCGTCCAGATCGGCGTTGGAACGGTTGAATCCGAACGACGTGCCGCCCGCTGCCAAGTTCATCGCAAAATGACCGGCTCCGATCGTCCCGGCATTAGGCGTGCTCAAGGCGAAGCTGAAACCGTCAAACGTCGCCGAAGCTCCATTCTGCTTGGCGAAGACGCGATTACCGTTTGCGGGCGCGCCTTGGAGGTTGATCCAAGCGGTAAACGTGGCGGTGCTAAGCCCGTCCAACTTGTCGGCATCACCGCCGATGACATTCCCATCCACCACCGCATCCAATGCGCCAAGTGAAGCTCCTCCCGGCGTATTCGCAGTGCGGGTTGCCCCCGCATTGAACACTCCGGGCGCCGGCTCCGCACGGGTTCGCCCGGCTGCGGATCGCATTCGGAGTCGCGGGTTGTTCAATTTTGGAAAGAAAAACGTAAGATGCCGCCCCGTCCGGTTCGCTGGGAGCGCCGGGCACATCCGATCCGTCCGCACCCCAAGCAGAAAGGTGGCATGAGCAACACCCCCCCTACACCCCCGCCGCCGCCCCCCCCGCCCATTGAGCCGCGGGTTCCGACCGCCCCCGAGGCCATACCCGCCGGGAAGACCGCGCAGGTGCTTCCGCTGACACCGGGATCCAGTTACTCGACCCGCGACAAGTGGCTGGTGCTGATGGCCGCGTTTTTGGGGTGGATGTTCGACGGGCTGGAGATGGGCATCTTCCCGCAGATCGCCCGCAGCGCGCTGGGCGAGCTGCTGGCTGTCGGTGCCAGCGAAGACACGATCAAGTGGTGGCACCAGGTCATCGACGCCTGCTTCCTGTTCGGCGCGGCGCTGGGCGGGCTGGTGTTCGGTTGGCTGGGGGACCGCATCGGGCGCGTCAAGGCGATGGCGTTCTCGATCCTGGTCTATTCCGGCTTCACCGGGTTGCTCTACTTCGTCCGCGCCCCCGAGCACATCGCGGCGTTGCGCTTCATCGCGGCCATCGGCATGGGCGGGGAATGGGCGCTGGGCGTGGCGCTGGTCATGGAAGTATGGGACGCGAAGTACCGCCCGCTGCTGGCGGGGCTGATCGGGGCGGCGGCGAACGTCGGGTTCCTGATCGTCGGGGGCATCGGCGCCATCATCAAGATTGATCAGACGAACTGGCGCATCCTCGCCATCGTCGGCGCCGCGCCGGCGTTGCTCACGTTCATCATCCGCATGTTCGTCCCCGAATCGCACGCCTGGAAGGCCGCCCAAACCGCCAAGCCCACCAAGCCGCTGACGGAGCTGTTCGGCGACAAAAAACTGACGCGCTCGGCGCTGCTGGCGATCGTCTTCGCGTCCATCGCGCTGCTGGGCACGTGGGGCGCGGTGCAGAAGATCCCCGCCTGGGTCGGCGACCCAGACATGCCCGGCAGGACCCCCACCGCCCAGGGCTACACGCAGATGGCGCTGGCCATCGGCGCGATCGTCGGCTGCATGATCGCCCCGCTCGTGGCGGCGTGGCTCAACCGGCGGATCACCTTCTTCCTGCTGTGCCTCGGCTCGCTCGCCAGTTGCCAATGGTTGTTCTCCATGGATACCTACAACGCCGGATTCCTTGCCGTGACGTTCCTCGTCGGGGGGATGACGGCGGCGGTGTACGGGTGGCTGCCGCTGTATCTGCCGGAACTCTTCCCCACGCGCGTCCGTGCGACGGCGCAGGGGATCAGCTTCAACTTCGGGCGCATCTTCGCCGGCGTGGGCGGGATCGTGCTGGGCGGGGCTGTCCCCGGGGGGTACGCGAAGATGGGCGCGGTCGTATCCCTCATCTACATCGTGGGCATGGCCGTCATCTGGCTCGCCCCGGAAACCAAGGGCAAGCCGCTGCCGGAGTGACGGGCGGCGCGTTGGGTTCGTTTCGTCACCGGCGGAGCGCGCAAAGCGGTCGAAAAGCGCGTTTCCCGCATACTGGCCACGATTCGCGTTGGGTTCGATTGGGTTCGTTTCGCGCATCCGTCCTGCGGTGCGGCACCGTCCGAATGTCCCACTCCCGCGCAGCCCCGTCGCGATAACGCGCGACAACGCCCAGCCGCCGTGCGACTTACGCCACCGCGCGGTCAGGACGAAGAAAAAAAATGGGACACTGCGGGACTTTTGGGACATTTCCAGACATCGCATGACCGGCTCCGCGTCATCCATTTCCCCACTCCCTGGGCGGGCTCGCCAGCGGGCGCACCGTGCGCCCCAACCCACCCCCGTGCGTGCGCGATCGTGCCCACGAGCGCGCCCCGCCCCGGCACGAAACCTCAAAAATACCCCATAAACCGACCGATGCAAAACGCCATTCCCGCCGGAATGCCGTAACTCCTTTTGAGCGATTAGGCACACCAACGCGCCC